>CAMJMF010000159.1 GCA_946406925.1 uncultured Spirochaetales bacterium
GATTTACAACTCGGCGGCAATCTCTAAAAAGTCACGGCAGTGAGTTTTTAGAGATGCCCTACAGACTGAAACATATATATTAGGAATTGGAAATGAAAGTTTTAGATAAACTGTTTGGAAAATCAAGTGAGGAGGACCCTCACAGTAGCAGCTCTGCTGTAACAGCAGCAGAGCAGGAACAAATTTTAGAAGAAAAACGTGATATGATCCGCGGTGTTGAGGATTTGTCTGAGACAGCGGTAAAAGAGGTAATGATTCCTCGTATTGATGTTGATTTTATTTCTGACGAAATGTCGATGGATGAAATACTTGAAACTGTAACATCAAGCGGACATTCGCGTTTTCCTGTTTATAACGGTTCAATCGATAACGTTGTCGGAGTACTTCATGTTAAAGATTTAATCCGTTCAGTAGCAAAACATGAGAAATTTGACCTGGATAAGGTAATTAGAAAGCCTTTTTTTGTTCCAGAGTCTAAACGTATTGACAGTTTGTTACGAGAATTTAAAAGACGTCATGTTCACATTGCTATTGCTATTGATGAATACGGCGGAATGTCAGGTATCGTATGTCTCGAAGATATAATCGAGCAGATTGTAGGCGACATTCAGGACGAGTTTGACAACGAGCGCGAAGATATTTTAGTGATTTCTGAAAATATGTGGCTGTGTGATGCACGTGTTAATGTTGAAGACTTGAATGAAACAATAGGTTCAGATTTTCCAGATGAGGAATTCGATACTCTTGGCGGTTTTGTATTTGATTTGTTCGGTAAAATTCCAGTTAAGTACGAAAAAGTCAGTTGGAATTCTTATGATTTTATTGTACAGGACATGGAAGGACACCGTATTAACCAGATTAAGGTTATTAAACGAACAGGAGAATAACGGTGGGTGGGAATAAAAAAAGATTTTTGACGTTGGTGTTTTTGGCAGTTGGAGCAATGCTCATTGCTCAGTCTGTTTTCGGCACATCGGGCGCAAAAAAGCCGTCTGCTCTTGAATGGTATAACAAGGGAAAAGAAGAGCAGGACGCGCAGAACTGGTACACCGCAATTGAGTTTTATCAGGAAGCGGTGCGTGCTAATCCGTCTTACGGCCAGGCATGGTTAAGCCTTGCTGAATGTACTTATGCGCTCGGCGAATACGATTTAGCTATTTCGTATGCTGATACGGCTGCTGAATATCTGAAAAACACCACAGCAATTGCCAATCTTAAAGGTTTTGCGTTAATCGGTCTTGCAAGGCTTGATGAGGCGCGCGCTGTCTTTGACAAGGTGCTGACGCGCTATCCTAATGATACAGACGCACGTTTTGGTCTTGCGGAACTGGACATTTTCATTGGTAAAATCTCCGGGGCAGAATCTTATTATCTTGATGCTCTTAAACGCCAGCCGGAAAGCCGCAAGGCACTTCTTTCTCTGGCACTTGTTTCATATGAACTTGGAAAAACAAAAGCAGCAAAAGAATATATCAACCAGGCTTTGAAATTTCACAGCGACAATCCGGAAGTGCATTATTTTGCAGCCTATATTCTTGCAAGAGAAGGCGCATGGATTGAGGCAGAAGGCCGCGTGCGCGCCGCCATTCAGTTAAAGCCGGGCTATGATGAAGCTTACAGCCTGCTTGCTTCAATTTTGTATTCTACAATGAGATACCAGTCTGTTGTTGACATCTGCGAATACCGCATTAGCCGCGACAGAAAAGCTACATCTGCATGGTATCTGAAAGGTCTGGCTTTAACCAGACTTAACCGCATAGAAGAAGCTATTGCCGCTTATCAGAGCGGGCTTGAAATTGACCCTGAAGATGAGATTATGCGCACTGCAATGGAACAGCTTGTATGCTCTTATCTTGATATAGAAGACACACGCCGTACAAAGTGGGCGCAGTGGCACAGCAAAAAAGCCGAGGAATTTTCTCAGAAATATCAGTCTTTGCAGGCACGTTATGAATACAAGCGCGCTTTGGTGCTCAACCCTTCAAGTGTAGCCTCACGCCTTGCATTTTCTGAAATACTCCTCCGCGACGGTTATCCTGAGAATTATCTCGGACAGCTCCGCTTTATAAAAGAGCAGGGCAACGAAAGCCGCGATATAGACGACAAGATTGAATCTTATTCGTCTCTGCTTGAAGGCAGCCTTTCAAATAAATGGGAAATTGACACCTTTTATCTTGATAAAACAAGATACAGAATCGGCTTGTACTATATTCAGCCTTCTGTTCAGCTTGTTCACCCTGATTCTGAGCAGCTTACATCGCAGATGCTTGCCGAGACACTTTCTTCAGACGGAAGATTTAAGGTTTCAGCATATACTGCTTCAATAAGCGGCTATTCAGAAGCTTTCAGACTTTCAAGACAGGGCAAACAGGATTATTTTGGTCTTGTTGAGTTTGAAGAAAACGAAAGAGAACTTACAATTTCTCTTACTTTGTATGTTGCAAGAACAGGCAATAAAGCCGCTGAATTTAAAGTTTACCGCACCGGCAACAACCGCTATGCAAATGCTCTGCGCCGCATGGGTCAGATTGTTTCAGAAGCACTGCCGAAACGTGCAAAGATTATCGGCAGAAACGGTTCAACCGCTCTTATTGACTTTGGAAAGACTGACGGTGCAGCCAAAGACATGGTGTTCAACGTAATCAAAAAAGACAAAGTTGTTACACAGGACAAAACTTTAGGCACAATATTTGACGAGCAGGATTTGTTCGGTACAGTTACAATCACGAACCTTTCTGAAGAGATTTCAGAAGCTACAATCAAGCAGAAAGGCTTCTACGACCGCATCAATGTTGGTGACGAGCTGATTCCTGTGCCGGAAACAATTGAAACAACAGCAAAAGAAGAAGCTGTTCCTGTTGACAAACAGAAACCGGCGCTGATTACGCTGATTAAGTCTATTCAGTAAATTAAAAAGCCGATGGATTCCCACAATCCACCGGCTTTTTTTTATGCTAATGCAATTATTAGGAGAGTAACAAGATGAAAACTAAAAAAGTATTGTGGCTGATTCCCATAGCAATAGTATTGCTGCTTGTATTTTTTTTAATTACACCAAATGCCTTTAAAAAAAATGACATTAGACGCGCATGGGATTTATCTGAAAAAATCGATTTTAGCAAAAGTTTTGATGACAATTCTGAACTTATCAATGAAGTCCTGCTTAATTATCATAGTGCGCAGAATATGATAAAAGCTGACTGGGAAGATGGTTATGTTCAGGAGATTCAATTCACTCTTTATTTGTACTATAGAGATTTGATAACAAAAGATGTTTTTATGGATAACGTTCGGAACGTTTATGACAAATATCATAAAAAATACCCTAAATCACAAAAGAATATTTTTTCTTATGCCCTTTTTCTGTACCTTGATGGAAAAGAAGAAGACAGCTTTACTTTATTAAGAAAGATTTATGACAGCTCTCATGTCTATTGCTATGATATGGAAGCAGTGACGAATGATGATGTTAAGAACTTTACCTGCGGAATTCTTCTAAAAGACATAGACCCTTCTGATTTTGAAGGAACTTTTTATGATGAGTTCTGCTATCCAACTGAAAATGATTTAATGGAAATGCTTCAAACAACTTGGTAATAACCGCATTTTGCGGTTTTCTGCCTAGACGAAAAACGGCAAACCGCACCATGCGGTTTTCTGCCTAGACGAAAAACGGCAAACCGCACCATGCGGTTTTGTGCCTGACGAAAAAGCGACAAACCGCACCATGCGGTTTTGTGCCTGGCGAAAAAACGACAAACCGCACCGTGCGGTTTTCTCCCTGACAAAAAAACAGCAAACCGCACCATGCGGTTTCTTGCCTGGCGAAAAAACAGCAAACCGCAAAATGCGGAAACCTATTTCAAATTTCAGTTTTCCGCACCATGCGGAAACTTGGCGTTATTCTAAGTGAAAATCTTTTTGGGATGATAAACAAATGCGTAGGGCAGCGGTATATACACAAGCTGTCGGTTTTTGGGGCGTACACAGACTGTCGGTTTTTGCGTAAGCAAAAAGCGACACTTTTCGCCAATTGCACTTTATTCGTAGATTGGACTGTTGCGAAAAGAACCCGACAGTGCATGTTTCAGCGATTATACTTTGATAGATGTTTACGCTTACTATTTCAGTGCTATCACTGCGTCTATCCATTCGGCGCTTTCAAGCGGATACTGGTCTCTCAGCGAGAGAAAAAGCAGCAGTGCCTGGCGTTTTTTTCCAAGAAAGTAGTATGCCTCGGCCAGATAAAACTCTGCGCGCTGTTTTGCGCTGTTAGAGTTAGAAGCCGCAATATATTTAGAAAGCTCGTTTTCAGCTCTAAGCCAGTTTTTGGTAGAAAAGCATGCCGAGATAATCGAGCTCAGCTCTGTTGTGCCGCCCGGATAGTCAGCCGTTTCACTTGGAAAAATGTACATCTCTTTTAAGCCGGTGCCGTCTGCGCTTTTGTCAGAGTTTCCGGCTTCTGTGTCATAGTCAAAGAGCATTTCAATTGTGGCACTGTCAGCCGTTTTGGGTGATGAATCTATAGGCAGCGGTGCAATTCTGCTTGTCTGCGCAGTTGTATTCAGTTTAGGGTTGGTAAGGCGGATGCTTACCGGCGCAAGCGAGGTTGTAACGCCTCTTATAAAGCGCGCAGTTCCGTCGCTTACAGAAGATTCTTCGATAAGGGCATAGTAAAAATACTGGTTCTGCGGCGGAACATCTGTCAGCGGAGAGCCGTTGTCTGTAAAGCTTGCAAGCAGCAGCGCATTTGCAAGACTGTCAAGATTTGTAAACGGATAAGGGCTTCTGTAAAGATTCAGCCTGTTTCCTCTGTTTTCGGTTGTGTAAGTAATAATTACAGCCGAGTTTTGCGCAATAACATTAAAATTGCTTATATTTGCTTTCTCGGTTTCTTCCCAGTCGGAATATTGCCCGGTAATTGCAGCCTGTGTAGCATTCATGCCCGGCACAACTGCACTTGTTAAAAACGAATCATCTTTTACAGCCATAACCGCGTAATAATAATGCGCTGTGTCCGGCAGAATTTCAGAAAAAATAAGCTGGCTTGAATCTTGTTCTGCAATCAGTGTACTTGAGTTTACAGACAGCTTTGTAAGCGGTTTTGTGTCTCTGTATATGCGATAGTTTATGTCAGGCGAATAAGAATAACCCTGTCCGCGCTTCCATGTGATTTGAACAGACATGTTGGTTACAAGCACAGAAATGTCTGTGACTGCTGTAACAGCCTGTGCCGACAACTCAAAGACAAAAAATGCAAGAAATATAACTGCTGAATAGATTCGTTTCATAATTCTATAATTAACTAAAAAATACGGTTTGACAAGATACTTTGATTATCATATTCTTACAGTATGTTTGTTTCTGTTATTTTAGATCCGGGCGCAGCTGAATCTGCACAAGCTCTTGCCAAAATTCTTACATTTTATGGTTATACAAAAAAACAGCGTTCATGCTGGGAGCATACCTCTGTAAGTGAAGAGCGGCTGCTTGCGTTGAAAAAAGACATTGACCGCGTAACTGATTATTATGACACGCTTCGTATTTATCAGTATCCTGTTCAGGGTGTAATGGCTATTACTGAACTCAGCAAAAAGAAGTGGCGCAAAATGCTTATGCGCATGTCTGAATCTTAAATACTCAGCCGCTCACTCTGACATTTCTGTAAAAACTATTTAAGGAAAAAAAATGCTTGAAGAATTAAAAATCCCGCTGGCTAATTTAAAAGCCGAAATTCTTGAAATTTGGGGGCATCTTTGACTCTGCGGCAATTGAGTCAAAAATAGCTGAAAAAGAAGCCCTTACAGCAGAACCCGGCTTCTGGGACAATCCTCAGAAAGCCGAGAAAATCATGGGGGACATAAAATCACTTAAAGCAAGGGTTGAGCCGTGGAAAGAGCTTGTTGCCGCCATTGAAGACGCAGAAGCTCTTTACGAGCTTGCCGTAGAAGGCGCGGACGAATCTCTCGAAGAAGAAATCCGCACATCAATGAATGATATCCGCACAAAATTTGAAAAGCTCAGCGTGCTTAATCTGCTTTCTGATGAGGTTGACCGCAACGGTGCTTATCTTACAATTCATGCAGGTGCAGGCGGCACAGAAGCCTGTGACTGGGCGCAGATGCTTTTCAGAATGTATTCGCGCTGGTGCGAAAGGCACAATTACAAGTGCGAGGTTGTTGATATTCTTGAAGCTGAAGGCGGCGTAAAATCAGTTACAGCCGAAATTACCGGCGATTATGCATACGGCTATCTGAAGTCAGAGGCTGGAATCCACAGACTTGTGCGCATCAGCCCTTTTGACGCAAATGCGCGCCGCCATACGTCTTTTTCGTCTGTTTATGTTTTCCCGATTCTTGACGACAGCATTGAAGTTGAAATAAGACCTGAAGATCTGCGCGTTGACACATACCGTTCAGGCGGTGCAGGCGGTCAGCACGTCAACAAGACAGATTCTGCCGTCCGTTTTACGCATATTCCGACCGGCATTGTTGTTGCGTGCCAGACAGAGCGCAGCCAGACCATGAACAGGCAGACAGCCATGAGCATGCTGCGCGCGCGCCTTTATGAGTATTACCGTGCTGAAAAAGAAAAAGAAAATGCCAAGTTCTCGCAGGAAAAGAAAGACATTTCCTGGGGCAACCAGATCCGCTCTTATGTTTTTCAGCCTTATACAATGGTCAAAGACCACCGCACAAAATACGAAGT
>CAMJMF010000160.1 GCA_946406925.1 uncultured Spirochaetales bacterium
ACGTTCTTATGGGACGCTACAAGACAATGACTCAGGATTTCCGCAACTTGATTACCGGTAAGTTTGGTGCTCTTCCTGCTGAGGCTAATGCAGACCTCGTTAAGAAGGCTCTTGAACTCAACGGAATGGACAAAGTAATGACATGCCGCCCGGCTGATGAAATCCCTAACGAATGGGACAAAATGGTTGAAGAATCTAAGAAAGCTGGTGGTAATGGTTCTGACGAAGATGTTCTTACATATGCAATGTTCCCTAACGTAGCACCTAAGTTCTTTGCTGAACGTGCAAACGGTCCTGTTAATGCTGAAGAGAAATTCG
This sequence comes from uncultured Spirochaetales bacterium, assembly GCA_946406925.1. Lineage (GTDB taxonomy): Bacteria > Spirochaetota > Spirochaetia > Treponematales > Treponemataceae > UBA1240. The sequence continues at coordinate 319 of CAMJMF010000160.1, forward strand.
GCATTAAAGAAGCTCCAAAAGCTGCTGCAAACGGTTCTTATACAGTAACTGTAAACGGCCAGGCACATCAGGTTACAACAAACGGTTCAAGCATCACAGTTGACGGAACTGCTTACAACGTATCATTCGGTGCTGCTGGTGCTGCTCCTGCTGTTGCTGCAGCCGGTTCAACAGGCGGTGCTGATGTTAAGGCACCTGTTGCTGGTACAGTATTGAAGATTCTTGCTCAGAACGGAACAAACGTTAAATCTGGCGAAACAATCATGATGATTGAATCTATGAAGATGGAACTTGAAGTAAAAGCAACTGGAAACGGTCCTATTCAGTGGTCTGTTTCACAGGGTTCTGCAATTACTGCAGGCCAGGTAATCGGTTCAATCGGTGGTGGCGCAGCTGCTCCTGCACCTGCAGCCGCTCCTGCTGCTGCCCCGGCACCTGCTGCTCCAGCTCCAGCTGCTTCAACAGGCGGCACAGCTGTTACAGCTCCTGTTGCTGGTACATTCCTTAAGGCTGTTGTTTCAGAAGGCGCTTCTGTAACAGCTGGTCAGACAATCATCATGATTGAATCAATGAAGATGGAACTTGAAGTAAAGGCTACTGCAGCCGGTTCAGTTCATTTCTTGGCTTCTGCCGGTTCTGCAATTGCTGCAGGTCAGGCTCTTGCTGAAATTAAATAAATAGAAGGTGCAGTTCCGGGTGTTTTCACTTGAATGCCCGGAATGCTCTTTTTGGAGTTATTCATGCTTGGTCAAACAAACAAATCAAATAAACAGATAACAATGGCAATGTGCATTATTATGGCTGTTGCTGTTGTTTTCTCTTGTATGTCAAATGCTTTTGCTCAGAGTTCAAACAGTGTCCGCGAGACACCTTCTTTAAGAACAATGAACACAGCAATCATCAAAGGTTCTGAAAACATCAAACCGATTCAGCCTGCTGAATTCTTGAAGAGCCTTTGGAAAAACACTGGTCTTAACCAGATTATCAACGGTGAAAACAAAGTAGAAGCCGAAGAAGAAGTTGAAAGTGCAGTTCATTTTGCAGAATCAGCTCCTGGCTGGCAGAAACTTATCATGATTGCAGTCGGCTTCCTTATTATCTACCTTGCAGTAGGCAAAGGTTTTGAGCCGCTCCTTCTTATTCCAATCGGATTCGGTGTTGTTCTTGTAAACATTCCTGGTGCAGGCATGGGAAATGCCCCAGACGGAATGCTTCACATCATCTATAAAGCTGGTGTAGGCAACGAATTCTTCCCGATGCTTATCTTTATGGGTATCGGTGCAATGACAGACTTTGGTCCGCTTATTGCAAACCCTAAGATGGCACTTCTTGGTGGTGCAGCTCAGCTCGGTGTTTTTGCCACATTGCTCGGTGTTGCTCTTATGAACCTTATTCCTGGTGTTGAATACAACATGATGCAGGCTTGTGCAATTTCAATCATCGGTGGTGCTGACGGTCCTACATCAATCTACGTTGCTGCAAAACTTGCACCAGAGATGATGGCTGTTACAGCAGTTGCCGCTTACTCATACATGGCACTTGTTCCAATGATTCAGCCTCCTTTGATGAAGCTTCTTACAACAGAAAAAGAGCGCAGAATCAAGATGGATCAGCTCCGCTATGTTTCAAAGACAGAAAAGGTTATTTTCCCGATTGTTTTGCTTTGTCTTACAATTCTGCTTTTGCCGCCTGCAGCTCCGCTTATCGGTATGCTCGCATTCGGTAACTTTATCAAACAGGTTGGCATTGTAGAGCGTCTTTCAAAGACTCTTGAGAACGAACTTATGAACATTGTTTCAATTCTTCTTTCTCTTGGTGTTGGTGCTCAGATGACACCTGAAAAGATTTTCAACGGAAGCTCTGTAGGTGTTATTGCTCTTGGTCTTCTTGCATTCGCAATCGCTACATGCGGCGGTCTTTTGATGGCTAAGATTATGAACATCTTCCTCAAGAAGAAGATTAATCCGCTCATCGGTTCGGCTGGTGTTTCTGCTGTTCCAATGGCAGCTCGTGTTTCAAACAAAGTTGGTCTTGAATTCGATCCAGGCAACTTCCTTTTGATGCATGCTATGGGACCAAACGTTTCTGGTGTTATCGGTACTGCAGTTGCTGCCGGTGTATTCATCGCTACATACGGTCATTAATAACAAGCCAAAGCTTTAACAGCTTAACAAAAAACCGCTGCAAACCGCAGCGGTTTTTTTATGCGCTGAAACCCAAAATAAGACTTGTAAATTCTTAAAAGCAGGGCTATTCTATTTTAGAAAATTGAATTGAAAAAAGAGAGAGCAATATGAAAAAGTTAATAATGCTGATTATGTTTTTTGCCGGTGCTTTTGTGCTGGCGGCGCAAAATTTCAGCTTAGATGGGAAATATAATTTTTTCGTTTATAGCAAATTAGCTCGTATCGACTTGGAGAAAGATAATCTTGTCTATCAATTCCTTGATGATATTTCAAAGGTTTCTGTTAAATATAGAATAATACATATAGACGGAATGTCTTTTATAAAGCTGCCAGAAGCTTTTCCAAAGGAAGTTACTGAATTTTATATTTATGAAAAGAAAACAGATGTAGTTACAGACGATAAAATATTGTTTTTAGCAGGAAAACTAAAAGATGAGATTTCACCTGAAATTATTTTAGCTACAGCAGGATTTAAAAATGATTATCCTCTTACAAATCCTGTTTTTTATGACCAGAAAATAAGAAAATATAAAGATTGCTCTTCATTTTTAACTGAAAAAAATAAGGAATATCCTGTTTCAAATTTGGATAATCTTGCTGTTGATACTCCATGGGTTGAAGGTGTTCCCGGTTATGGCATCGGTGAGGGCTTCACGATTGAAAACAGTTGGGGAAAACTTTATACGACACTTCTTATTATGAACGGTTATATTTCTTATGAAAAGCCGTACCTTTACAAGCAGAACGGACGTATAAAGAAAATCAAAGTCAAAGGCTTGAAGTCCGGCAAAGAAAAGATTCTTGACGTGCTTGATACGCCGCATCCGCAGACTGTTGACATATCTTTCATTACAGAGCCTGAAGATATTCGCGTAACAATAGAAGATGTCTATCCCGGCACAAAATACGAAGATACATGCATTCATTATATGATTACGTATTTTGACGAGATTATCCCATACGAGGACAGCATTGCGGAATAAGCTTCTGCTTATTTGCGGGTTACCGCTTAGAACTTGCCGCTTGAGTGGGAGCTGCTGCGGCTGCCACCGCCTGAATGTGAGCTGCTTGATGAAGAGCGCGGGCTGTAAGTTCTGCTTGTTGTTGTGTGCGTAAATACATCATTTTTGACGCTGAGCTTAAAGGAATTATCAACAATGTAGTTAGACGCAGTTGATTCCTGCTTTACCTGATTGTTGTAAGCTGCTTTAACGCCGCTCTTTGCTATCAGCCCGACTAAAAGACCGATTATAAGCGAGATAACAATCTCAAGTTTATAGTTCCGTTCTTCATTTGAAATAAAGCTGCTATAGCCGGTTGTTGAAGTATCCTCAAAAATCTCGCCGTTTTCTGCCATTTCAAGAAGCTCATTACATTCATCAAGATAGGCAAGAAAGCCTTCTGCCCAGTTATTGCCTTTGAAATGCGGAAGCATTGCATCTTCCAAAAAGCCTCTGGAATAAGGGTTGAAGATTGCATTTGTGTTTATGCCCGATGCATAAATGTCATAGTCGCGGTCAGCCATAGACATAACCAAAAGAAGTGCGTTCTCTTCGTTTCTGTCACCGAGCCTGTAACCGTCAGCTATTTCCTCAGAGAAAAGCTCAATATCGTTTGAATAAGAATAGTCGAGAAAGTCTGAAACTATAATTATGTGAATGTCTGTGCCGTATCTTTCAGAAATAGCCGCTGCTTTGTCATTGATTTCTGCAATTTTTTCTGCGCCTATCTGATTTCTTATGTTTTTATCTTCAATAAAGAAATAAGGCTTAAGCCCGGAAGCCCATTGAGCCGGGGCTAAATTCATTATAGGCAGATTTTCTGCATCAGCGAATAAATAAGTTGTATCTTTATATGTGAGCGCAAGATAGCCCTCTTCAATAAATACTCCGTCGTATGTATAGCCTAAACGGTCAGAAGCTTGAAAAGTTTCTTCGTCTGGTGTTGTCCAGTTAATTCTTGAAATGTAACCGTCCTTAAAAAGAACGCCGGTTTCATCTCCGTTCAGAATCATATAAAAGTTGTCAGACGTGCCGATTACATTGTTGCTGCTGTCCAGCTGTGCAGCAGCAAGCAGCGGAATTGAATAGCTTGAAGGCTCAGCGTTTTCCGTCTGTGAAAAAACTGCTGTATGAACAAATAAAATTAAAATGGAAAATGCAAAAACTAAAGATTTTCTCATCTGTTATTCCTTAAATCAAAAATTAAGATAAAAATTCTCTTATTATAAGAACAATAAAATCAGCTATACGCGTAAAAAATACCAAAGCGCCTATTCCGGCTGTAAGCCCCAGCAAAAGTGCGTTTAATTTGCCCGGGCTTGCAGGAAGGTTTCCGACAAATTTGCCGGTCTGGCCGTTCATTGCAAACAGAAAATCTTTGTCATTCCATTTTGTGTGAATGAGCCACACAGGGAGGAACGCATAATGCGCCTTGAGATTCTTGATGTTTGTGTGGCTACCTATTGTTGATACTGTGCCGTAACCGTTGATAGTAGAGCGTAAAAGCTGCTGCACAGAGTTTTTTGCTCTTGTGCAGGCTCTTTCTGTAGATTCTTCTTTTGTTACGTCGAATTTATCCGCAAGAAAGCCCGGCAGATAAGCCGTTGAAAAGGGGATAAGACCTGAATAATCGTAAGGTTCTATGCTGTCCATAAGGTCGTCGGGCATTTTCTTAGAAGCGTCTGTCGGTATGTGATAAAAATCAACAGTTCCGGCGCGCTGCACATTATAATGCTTTGTTGTTGTGTTTATGTAGTCGCCGGAACGGTGGCTTGTCGAGTTAGACGCGCTGCAAGTCAGGCTTCCGTCTGCTGTACCGTCAAAAAACCAGAAAGGAACATAAAGTCCCTGGATCTTTTCAATCTGGTTCATTTCAGAAAATGTTTTCGGAAGAAATTTCTTGTGCTTGTAGTGGTTCAGCAATGCCTGCTGGGCATTTTCCTTGTTGAACTTAAACGGAATAATAAAATCCGGTTTAAGGCTGCCAGTCATTTGCCCCGGCACTATAGAAGGATTGCCGCAATAAGGGCAGCTCGTGGCTGCTGTAGTCACTTCACAAATTACTTCAGCGCCGCAGCTTGGGCAGGAATACGTCTTCATGTTCATGGTCTCAGTATTCTGTTCTGCAGAAGTGTCCCATGAAATTTCTTCTTTCTGCTCTTCCTGCTGTTTTTCCTGCTTTTCCTGTTCTTTGTTAAAAGCCTCCGCTGCCTTTTCGTCTTTTTGGGCATACATCGACTCTATTTCTTTTGGATCAAATGAACCGCCGCAGTATTCACATTCAAGCTTTCCTGTTGTGCTTGAAAATTTAAGCGGACCTGTACAGGCAGGACATTTGTAATTTGTTATCTGCTCAGCCATGAGTTTTTCCTTCTATAAGAGTGCTTGAAGCGTGCTTTGCCTTAAATTGTCAGGCTAAAGGCGCACCGCATGATTCGCAGGCGGCAGCACCTTTTGGGTTTTTTGCACCGCAATAAGAACACGTTACGCTGTTCAGCTCGTCTTCAGCGGCTTTGTTCTGTGCCTGAATATTGTCCTGCTCTGTTTTGCGGACGTTCCCGAAAATGCGGTTGAGTTCCTCGGTCTGCTTCAAATACTTTTTGTATTCTTCGCTGTTTTTGACTTCTTCTTTGTTTGAAGTCTGATTATAGCCGAAGCCCGGAACTTTAAATTGTTCTGGTGCAACGCCGTCAAGGTCAACCGATGTATCAGCTTCGTTATCAATTGAACATGAGTTGAGGTTAAAGTTAATCTCGCTGAAATAAGGATTCTGAACCATAATCTTGACTTCAAAATCATAGCTGTATGCAAAACGCTGCGGAACAAAAGATTTGTAATTGCCTTCAGCATCCTGATAACGTACTTCGTCCTCGTCTTCGTCAATTGTAATATCGAAAGAGACAACCTGTGAAAAGTCAATTACATCAGGGTTTGCTTCTGCAAACTTGTTCATAGCGGCTCTTGTTACAAGAAATTTCTTGTTTGCTTCATCAAGATAGATTTTTGTATCATCGCCGAAGGTTGATGTTACATGAAAAGCGGCTACAGCAGCCTTGTTTGCTTCTCTGTATTCAAGCTGTGCCTTAATCTCGTCTATTGTTGATTCGCGTCTTTCGCGGAAAAACGGTGAGAGCTTTGCCTGACAGTTTTTGCACATATTTCCGTCTTTAAGCT
>CAMJMF010000161.1 GCA_946406925.1 uncultured Spirochaetales bacterium
CAAAATCCAGAAGCAAAATCACAGGCAACTGACGCTATTAATTAGAGCAATTTTGCAGCTTCCGCCACAAGGAGAGAGACAAAAAATGAATAAAATCAGAATGCTTCCATTATTTTTAATGGCATTAGCTGTAGTAATATTTGGTATTTTCGAATATAGAGAATATAAACTACCTCTATTCATATTTCTTATGATAGTTTTTTTTGTAATGTTGTTGATTACAAATTTTTTTATTTTTGAAAGTGAATTCTTGGATAACTACAAATCAGTGATAAGAATTGTAAGCTTAACAATATTTTTTTTAATGATATTTATCGGAATACTATTAAAGCTTTTTGTATATATGCCATTAGGTACTACCGGTGTAAATAACATCGATTGTTTTGAATTTATTATATTTGGGATTTCTGGCTCTTGGTATATAGTTTTTTTAAAAACATTCAATAAACTGCCACAAAATCAAGAAAACACCCTATAATGACCGCGCTGTTGTAAAGCTTGTGAAAGTAGAATAGTCCGGGCAGGACGCAGGAAAAAATAAGGAAGGGCGCCCTATGGGAAGATTCCCTTATTTTTGCCGTTGCTGAGACCCACCCAATAGTTTTGCTTTTACAAATTTTTCCAGAAACATGTTTCATGCTTTGTTCTGAGTAAGGTTTTCCAAATCGTGCTTACAAAAAACCTTATAATGAGATTTTCTCAATTTCTTTTTCAAAAACCTTATTTTGAGGTTTTTCAGATTTTAAAAAAGGAGCGAACCTCACCATGAGGTTTCTCGACTTTTTAAAAAAACATAAAACCTCATCATGAGGTTTGCCGGATTTTAAAAAAGCAGGAAACCTTACCATAAGGTTTCTTGACTTTTTAAAAAACACAAAACCTTATCATAAGGTTTGCCAGATTTAAAAAAAACTAAAAATCTTATGATAAGGTTTTAAAGATTACCGAAAGGAAAACCTCATCATAAGAAAACTTGAAAGACTTGTACAAGATTTGCTTTTAGAGCTGATGTACAAAGGCGCAAGGGCGCGGGGCGTGGTTCGAAAACACTCTGCTTGTTGTTGTCGCGAAAGCGACGTATTTATAGTTTCCATACAACAAGCAGCGTGTAGCGCGTTATCGCGCGATTTCGAACCATGTTCCGCGCTCGATAGCATCTGTACATTTATAGATTGCTTCGTCTTCGACTCGCAATGACGGAAAAAAATGCCCGCCTGTACAGTCTTTCCATAAAACCCAAAACATTGTATAACAAAAAGACAGGACGGTATAATTTGAAAATCTTAGGTATTGAATCTTCTTGTGACGAAACAGCCTGCGCAATCGTCGAAGACGGAAGAACAATTATAAGCAATGTTATTGCCACACAAATCCCATTTCATCAGATATACAACGGTGTTGTGCCGGAAATTGCAAGCCGGAAACATGCAGAATGGATTAAGCCGGTAGTTACCGAAGCGCTTAAAGAAGCTGACCTTACACTTGACGACATAGACGCAATAGCCGCAACAAACAGACCGGGGCTAATGGGCGCGCTTCTTGTCGGGCTGACTTTCGGCAAGACACTCGCCTGGGCAACACACAAACCGTTCATTGCGGTAAACCACATGCTTGGCCACATGTATGCAGCTCACCTTGCAAATGACATTAGCTACCCGTATCTTGGGCTTCTGGTTTCAGGCGGGCACAGCATTATCTGCCGCGTAAACGACTTTGACGATATTGAAGTTCTCGGAACAACAATCGACGATGCTGTAGGCGAAGCCTTCGACAAAGTAGCCAAATTTTACGGGCTGGGCTATCCGGGCGGCGTTATCATAGACAAGCTTGCACAAAACGGCGACTGCAAGGCCGCAAATTTTCCAATGCCGCTGCTTAAAGGCGACGACCACCGCTACGATGTATCTTATTCGGGCTTAAAAACCGCCGTTATAAACCAGCTTGACCAGTTTTGGGTTGAAGGCTACCCGAAAACAAACGAGAACATTGCCGCAGCTTTTCAAGAAACAGCTGTAAAAATACTGCTTTCGCGGCTGTTTAAGGCTGTTGAAGACACAGGGCTTAAGACAGTTGTTGCAGGCGGCGGTGTCGCTGCAAATTCAAGATTGCGCTCTATGCTTGCTGAACATTCAGAAATCAAGTGCGTTTTTCCGCCGTTAAAGCTCTGCACAGACAACGGCGCAATGATTGCCGGTGTTGCATACCACTACTTAAAGCGCGGCGAAACAAGCCCATGGACAACAACCGCCAGCCCGCGCATTCCGGCTTTCAAACGCGGACTCGCAAGAGCTTCACATTGAGGTTGCAAAAGTTTATTTGAAGGAATACAATAGATTTATGAGCAATGATTTTTCACTTGACGAAGTAATTCGCAAAGTTCCCGACTTTCCAAAACCTGGAATTCTTTTTTATGACATTACCGGAATTCTGGTAAATCCTAAAGCTTTTAAATACTGCATCGACATGATGGTAAAGCTTTACAAAGGGCTTGAGCTTGACGCGCTTGCCGCAATTGAATCACGCGGATTTGTTTTTGCAGCTCCGCTTGCAGAACGTCTCGGTGTTCCGCTGATTCTTATCCGCAAAAAGGGCAAACTGCCGGGCGACACATATTCTTGCAAGTACGCGCTTGAATATGGCTTTGCAGAAATTGAGGTGCACAAAGCTGACGTTCAGCGCGGTCAGAAAATCCTCATTATTGACGATTTGATTGCAACAGGCGGAACATTAAAAGCAGCGCAGAATGTTCTTGAACAGGGCGGCGCAAATGTTCTCGGCTTCTTCGGCATTGTAGGGCTTCCTTTCTTGAATTATCAAAAAGTACTTGATCCTGTTCCGGTTAAGACATTGATAGACTATAACGCAGAATAACCTTTTCCTGCGATTATTCAACAGGGGCTGTCCAAATACATCGGGCAGCCCTTTATTTTTTCCGCAAACATATTTACATCTGAAGCTGATACGTAACTTATAAGAACCCGGCTTGTTTTCATAGCAAGGCTGTGTTCAATTTTTCAATTTACGCCGATAATAACTGTTGTAATAACAACATTTTACGAAAAACAAAGGATTATAAAATATGAAGAAAATCTTGTCTTACATTTTGCTCGCTGCTTTTTCATTCTGTGCATTTGCAGAAATTGAATCATTCTCTTCTCATTACGAACCGGTTACTTCCCCAGAAGAATTTGACGTAACCTATTTTCAGCATGACTCAATGAAAATTTCAAAGCTCCGCCGTGCAGGTGGAATTCCTGTAACACAGGCTTTTACTGTTGACAACGGCCTTTACGAAGAGCGTTTTACACTTTTTAAAGACACCGGCTCAAAAGACAACAGCCGTAAAATGGAATATACAAAAGTCGGTCTGGAATATGCTTCAAAAGCAGCCGGCAGAAAACTGACTGCCGCAGATTTTGTTCCGTTTAAAGACGGTGACGTTGACGAAGAATTCGGCGGCGATTTCGGACACACATGCTTTGTAGTTGATCCGTCTTCTTCTTATGCAAAAGGCTATAAATACATGCTCATCGAATTTTTCTGCAAAGAAAGCCAGGGCATTGTAATGCGCACAATTCTTACAGATGACGAGACTGTATTTACAGAACCGGCTGAAAATTTCATCTACACTTATCATTCGTTCCGCTTTAATGCGACAAGACCGCGGCTTTCAAGCAGCTCAAACAACGATGATGAAGACACACTTTTCTGGTAATTTCAGACAACGGACAGTTTTCTGCCTCTTATTGTGGTTTGTTTCCACAACAGCATTTTCTGAAATTATCAGTTTCGGCACACATTTCAGGCATCTTCAAGACACATTTGAAACAATGAAGGTCTCATTTGCTGTGCCGGACGCTTTTGAGCGCATAATTGTTCCCCAAAAAGGAACCGAACTGTACATAAAATTTGCACTGCGCCCAAAAGCAAAACCTTCCTCAATGAGCACAACCCGCTCATTTAAAAGCACAAATTCTTTGTCTGACGAGCACACAGAAGTAAGGCACTGCCTTTTTTTAGACACAGGCACAACCGAACAAAGCTTTAACCGCGAATTTATTGTTTTTATGCTTAATTGCGCCAGCCTTGTTTCGGGCAGAGAACTTACAGTTGCAGATTTTTCTTCCATTTCAAAAGCAGAGCTGACCAAAACTTGCAAAGCTGACGTCGGATATATCTGCTATGTTGCGAACCCGCACTCAAGATTTACCGCGGGCTATAACCAGATGATGCTCGAATTTTACGGGAAACAGGGCACAGGCATAGTTATGCGCGCAACAGTTTCAAATACTTCAAAAGCATTAACCAGCAGAACAGGCGCATTCATGAAAGCGCGCAGCAGCTTTTCTTTTTAGTTCCGTCTTAAGGCGCCAATTAACAGCGTTTCACAAATTCAGTTTTTATGGTATCTTTAAGAACCGAATATGAGCAAAAAAATTGAATTATTATCTCCGGCAGGCGATTCTGACTCATTTAAGGCGGCAATTCTTGCAGGCGCAGACGCCATATATTTTGGGCTTGAAAGATTCAGCGCAAGAACAAGAGCCGCTAACATTTCATTGGAGCAGCTTGAAACACTTGCGCCAATTGCAAAAAGCCGGTCAATAAAGCTTTATCTCACACTAAACACATTGCTCCGCGATTCTGAAATAAATGACGCACTCAATCTTACAGCCATGGCACTTGAAAGAGGCGTTGACGCAATAATCGTGCAGGACGCAGGTCTTATGTCCGCAATCCGCGCACAATTTCCACAGGCAGAACTTCACGCTTCAACGCAGATGACAACGCATAATCTTGCCCAGCTTGAATTTCTTGCAAGGCTCGGCGTCTCACAGGTAAATCTTTCGCGCGAACTGTCTATTGAACAGATTCTGCTTTTTTCTGAAAAACTAAAACAATACGGAATTATTCCAGAAGTTTTTGTGCACGGCGCATACTGCATTTCTTATTCAGGGCAATGCTACTTGAGCGGCGCACTTTACGGACAGGCAGGCAACCGCGGAGCGTGTGTACAGCCCTGCAGGCGGCAGTTTTCTACAAAAAGCGGTGACTTTACAGCGCCGTTCTCGCTAAAAGACAACTGCGCCTTTCAATACGCAAAAGAATTGTGCCGTTGCGCGCCCATAAGCTTAAAAATCGAAGGCCGCATAAAAAGCGCAGAATATGTCTGGACTGTCACCAAAAGCTGGCGCGAACAGCTTGCACTTGTTGAAGCAGACAGAGAAACTTCTAAAGAATCTGAACTGCTTAACAAAGCGTTTAACCGCGGTTTTGCTACAGACTATCTTGAAGGCTGCCCGACAGCAGATTTTTTCAATTTTGGGCAGAAAGACGCAACATGGCAGAAAGCCGGAACGGTGCAGTTATTCAGCGCAGACAAAAAGCTTCTTAAAATTTCAGGCGGTGCACTCAAACAAGGTGACAAGCTTTTAATCAAAAGCCGTAACGACAAATTTATCTGCAATGCAGAAGTGTGCAAGCTTTTTGATGAAGCCAAGACCGCAGAAGCTGCACACGTTAACGCACAAATTGAAATTACAGGCAAATTAAACGGAAAAATCGAAAAAGGTCAGCAGGTCTACAAAACAAGCCCGATTTTTGAAACGCAGAACCTTCAGCAGCAGATTGATTCGCTGAAAGCGGTGGAAAAACCTTTGTCTGTTGAAATTTACGGAAAATTGGGCGAACCGCTTGTCTGCACCTTTTCTACAAAAAATGCTTCGGTAACAGAAAAGACCACGACGGTTCTTGAAAAAGCTTCAAAACATGGGCTTGACGAAGAAACTTTGCGCCAAAAGCTCGGAAGGCTTGGCGGCACAGGTTTTGCACTCGCTGAAATTGACGCGGCTAATCTTGAGGTAGGGCTTTTTATTGCGCCGCAGGAACTGAACGAGCTTAGACGAACCGCTGTCCAAAAGCTCAAAGACAAATTAGAGCCGCACAAAGCCTTTGCCGCACAAAGCGCAGACAACGAAGACAACATAAACAGCAAAGCCGCGCCAGCTTTGCCCGACAGCGAAAAAATCACAAAGCCAAAGCTTGCTTTTTTTTGTAGCAGCATAAGACAGGCGGCTTCTCTGCTTGATGCAGGAAAAACAGCCGTTCTTGAGCTGCCGCTTTTTATAACAGAAGAAACCCAAAAGTTTCTGACTGAAAACAAGCAGGTTATTCCGCATTTTCAGAGCATTCTCTTTGAAGAAGACTTTAAAACCGCCTCCGCCTGTCTTGAAAAGCTTGCCGCCTCAGGCAGGCGCTTAGTCTGGTGTGAAAACACAGGCCTTGCAGATTTTGCCCGCAAACTAGGCTTTAACATAATTCTTGGAAGTTTCTGCAACGCCTCAAACAGCAGGAGCCTTCAGGCTTATTCTGAACTTTTGGGCGCAGCCGCAGTTGTTCCGTCTTTAGAAATTTCGTACGAAGACATAAGCAGGCTGCAGATTCCTCAAGGCCTAAAGCTGTTCTACCCTCTTGTCTTAGACGAGCTGCTGATGCAGAGCAGACAATGCCTGATGCACAATCTTATAGATTGCACTAAACGCGCCTGCGACAGAATCTGTCGCGCCTGCGACAGAATCTG
>CAMJMF010000162.1 GCA_946406925.1 uncultured Spirochaetales bacterium
CAGGAAGCAAAAGTTATCTTCCCGATTTCTTGGACTTACACATTCTAATTTAAGCCTAACCGCTTAAGTTTACAGGCAGGCTGCTTCGGCAACCTGCCTTTTTTTTTGCTCTTATGTACAAAGCATGACGCCCGCAAGGTGTACATGCGAAAAGTCTTGGTCTCAGTTCTGTGTACAATCTTTCCGTTGCAAAAAATCCTAAAATATGCAAAGAATATGCTATGAAAACAAAAAGATTTATTGCTGTTGTAATCGGGCTTGCTACGTTTTCTCTTTTGTTTGCCCAGACAGTTACAATCACAAATGAAATGCTAAGTCAGCCACAAATAGCTATAAATGACAAAGGCGATTACTGGAAATTCAGCAAAAGTTACTTTATTCGCGATGAAATATATGGAGAGGGAGTTACTGCTGATAAGCGCGCAAAAGTTAAGGTTCGCCTGCGTTTAGATGTTCAGCCTTTAGATCCTGGTGAAACCTCGATTCTTTATGCAAAGCCGCGCTGGTCTTGGAATACATTGGCTAATGCTTCTGACGGCAACCGCTCTGCGGTAGCGGCTCTTCTTAAGCCGGTTGATACAATTGAAATAGGCATAGGAAATCTTGAGTCTGTCGGTTATGCTCTTTCGTGCGGTCCCAATATTTCAAGAACAATGTGGACAGATAAGTTTATAACAAATGTGAACGTTCTTCCCGGTGTTGCCGGAAAATCGCAGTATATTCATAATATGGTGGATACAGGTCTTCAGGTCTGCTATACAGGTATTCCAAACTTAAAAATAGGAGTTGGGCTTGTTTCGCCATCTGCTGATAAAGAAACAACTATAAAAAAAGATATGTTCAACGGCATTGCTACTGGTGCTAAATATTCATCAAAGCTTTTTGACTTAGGCGCAAACTGGCGCGGCAATTTTGGCGCAGAAAACGGCTATAAAGCTGCTAATACAGATAAAGCTTATCAAGACCACAATATATATGCAGGTTTTACTTATAAGGGTTTTTCAGAAGCTAAGGTCGGCACAAAAATAAACGCTGCTTTCGGGTACTACACCAGTAAAAAATCAGCTGTGGCTAATTCAAAGGCCATAACTTCCTTATGCATCGGTGTTGGAGCAGATTTCAATTTCCGAAATGGAATTTCAGATTCTGTAAACATTGCTGTCGGCTATACAAAAGAAAACGGCTTAAAATCAAAGGTGCTGCCGTTTGTTATTCGAAATTCGCTAAAATATACAGTTTCAAAAGACGCAGCATTTAATCTTGAGTTGTGCTATTCACAGTCAAGTCTCAAAGAGAAGGCTGCTATTGCTGCTCAGAAAAATGCTACAGCCGGCACGCTCCCCGCAATTACAAATGCTGTACATATCCCTACGCTTTATTCAAGTGAATGCGACTGGTTAGTTGTTATAAAACCGACATTTACGTTCTCTATGGGTGCACATGTTTTCAGCATGGGTGTAAAAGCTATTGCACTTGGTGACATAGTGCCGCATGCAAAGCAGGGCAGCGAAGTATCTTGGACGGGCCTCCGCGGCACACAAGCCAGCATAGGCTTTCCAATATCATGGGGCTATAAGTTCTAATAGTGTTTGCTTAATATGATTTGTATCTGTGAAGCTCTTTCAAGTTATGTGCAAAGCACAAAACTTGAAGCGGTGCGCACGATTGACATTTTTACAAATTAAACACAATGCGCACCCGTTACATCTTAAAGTCTTCGCCGAGGTAGATTTTTCTAGCGATTGGTGATTGGAGAATATCTTCTTTGTTGCCTTGTGCCACGATTTCGCCTGTGCTGATTATGATTGCCCTATCGGTAATTTCAAGCGTATCGCGGACATTGTGGTCTGTAATCAAGACGCCGATACCGCGGTTAGCAAGAAGCCGCACAGTCGATTTGATGTCAGCTACAGCAATCGGGTCAATGCCGGCGAAAGGCTCGTCTAAGAGCAGAAATTTTGGCTCAATGGCAAGAGAACGTGCAATTTCTGTTCTACGCCTTTCTCCGCCGGAAAGTGTATAGGCCTGCTGCTTTCTGATTCTTCCGATTGAAAATTCTTCAATAAGTTCTTCAAGCTTTGCCTTTTTTTGTGCTGTAGTCAAATCATGGCGTTTTTCAAGCACAGCGTAGATATTTTGCTCAACCGTAAGCTTTCTGAATACAGAAGCTTCTTGTGGCAGATAGCTGATTCCCATGTGGGCACGTTTGTACATAGGCAATTTTGTTATGCATTTGCCGCCGCAGAACACTTCGCCCTGGGTCGGTCTGTAAAAGCCTACAATCATATAAAATGTGGTTGTTTTTCCTGCGCCGTTTGGTCCTAAAAGGCCTAAGATTTCGCCTGTATGCATAGAAAAATCTACACCTTTTACAGCCTGCTTTTTTCCGAAATATTTGTATAGACTTGAAACACGTAAAATGTCTTTTTCTCTTTCTTCAAGTTCAGAGTGGATAGCCATGTTAATTATCCTCGCTTGTAACATTTCCGCTTACTTTGCCGTCAAGCAGAATTTCTTCAGTTTCAATGTTCAACGTAATTTTTTGCGCTCTGAATATATCTTCGCCGCGAACAATCTTAGGATTTCCGGTCATATCAACCATTTTGTCTTTTATCTTATAAACTGCCAGAGAACTGGTACCCCGGCTCTGATTCTGGTTTAGTTTTACATTAACCTGCAGCGTTGCAATTTCTGTATTCATGTCATATTCCATCAACTGAGAAGTTGCATCAACGTTATTTGCATCATCTTTTACAGCAACTTTGCCCTCAAAATAAACCAGATTTGTTTTTCTGTCGAAAAAAAGCTTGTCACATGAAAAATCAAGCCCTGAATTGATGGACTTTCCACTTACAGAACCAGTAGCAGTAACATATCTGTAATTAGTTCCTTCAAGCTCAATTCGATATGCGTATATGTCGAAAGATTCGGTTCTGATGTGAGCGTGGCGTTCCAGAACAGTTTTGTCGCTTGTTTCTGAGGCAGAACCCTGCATAAAGTCTGCACTGAAAGATATTTTATCGCAAAAACAGAGGGCAGAGCAGAAAAAAGCAAAAATCAAAATAAAAGCATGTATTTTCATCAGTATTCCTTAGAAATCAATTTTGCGTCTCAATCAAAGCGTTGACTTTTCCGTTAAAGACATAATTCAAAGAAAGCGCGCTGAACGCAAATCCTGAGCCGGTAACTGTCAGTGACGTGTTGTTTTTGGCGTCTGGCTGCTTGTGTATTGTTACTATCGAATCACTGTCAGATGTCAGCTGGCTTGTTTTATCGTTCCATTTCAAGTTGTCGGAGTTTATGATAATTCCGTTTTTGGTGCTGTTTATGTTTGTTTTGCCCAAAAGCAGATAAGTTGAGCTTCGGTTGTCTATTTTGATAAACTCCGAGCTGCCTGTGGCGGTGACTTTTTTGTTGTCAAAAGATTTGAAGCTTATATCATTTCCGTAAATGGTATCATCTTCTTTGAAAATCTCTAATGTTGCGGCTTGTAATGCTGCTGTTTCGTTAAATTTTTCAATTCTTGTAAAGTTTACGTCAGATAAAATCATTTCCGGCAGAATGCGTTTCTGCTGTTCGTTTTGTGTGCCATAATCAAGCGAACATGAAACAAAGAGAAGCGGTAATATTGCCAGAACTGAAAAAATGACTTTCTTCAAGATTTTCTCCACAAACCTAATGATGCCATAATTTTCATGCTTTTACAATGGTAATTTTGTTATAGCAAAGAAATAATAAGCTGCTGATTTGCAGAATGTAAAATCTTTTTGCACAGTGCGAAAAATCAGTATCAAGATTCTTGTTATCCATGATTTGTTTGTGCTAAAATATGGAGCGTTATGAAATGTGGATTTGACAACGAAAAGTATTTGAAGATTCAGTCTGAGCACATAAAGGAACGCATCTCTAAGTTTGGCAATAAGCTCTATTTGGAATTTGGCGGCAAGCTGTTTGACGATTATCATGCATCAAGGGTTCTGCCTGGTTTTCAGCCTGACAGCAAATTGCGCATGCTTATGCAGCTTGCAGATTGTGCTGAAATTGTCATTGTTATCAGTGCTGAAGATATTGAAAAAAACAAGGTTCGCGGCGATTTAGGCATAACCTATGACATGGATGTTCTGCGCCTTAAAGATGAGTTTACCAACCGCGGACTGATGGTTAGCTGCGTTGTCATTACGCATTATCAGGCACAGGCCGCTGCCGACATTTTCCGGCAGAAGCTTGAAAAAATGCACATAAAGACCTATCTGCACTATAAAATCGAAGGTTACCCCTCAAATATTGCACTTATTGACAGCGAAGCAGGTTACGGCAAAAACGATTATATTGAAACTACACGTCCGCTTGTTGTTATTACTGCGCCTGGTCCAGGCAGCGGCAAAATGGCAACATGCCTTTCACAGCTTTATCACGACAACAAGCGCGGCATCAAAGCTGGTTATGCTAAATTTGAGACTTTCCCGATTTGGAATCTGCCGTTGAAGCACCCTGTAAATCTTGCCTACGAAGCCGCAACTGCTGACTTGAATGACGTCAACATGATTGACCCGTTCCACCTTGAAGCCTATGGCGAGACAACCGTAAATTACAACCGCGATATTGAAATTTTCCCTGTATTGAATGCGATTTTTGAAGGCATTTATGGTTACAACCCTTATAAGTCACCGACTGATATGGGCGTAAACATGGCAGGTTATTGTATTTACGACGATGATGCTTGCTGCGAAGCTTCGCGTCAGGAGATAATCCGCCGTTATTACACATCTTTGGGCCGCCTTGCCGAGAACAATGCTGCCGAGTCTGAAGTTTATAAGCTTAATTTGCTGATGAATCAGGCTAAGATAACTACAGATGACCGCCGCGTAACAATTGCCGCAAAAAACCGTGCCTTAGAAACCGGCATGCCTGCCGCTGCAATTGAGCTTCAGGACGGAACAATAATAACATCGAAGACTTCAGATTTGCTTGGTGCATGTGCTGCCTTGCTTTTGAACGCTGTAAAGCACCTTGGCGGCATAGACCACAGTCTGCATTTGATTCCAGCTTCTATAATTGAGCCTATTCAAGAAATGAAGGTGAAATATCTTAAGGGCAATAATCCGCGGCTTCATACAGACGAAGTGCTTGTTGCTCTTGCTATGCTTTCAAAAGATGACAAGAACGCAAAAATTGCGATTGATCAACTGCCTAAATTGCAGGGCGCACAGGTTCATACAACTGTAATGCTTTCTGAAGTTGACAGAAAAATCATGAAGAAGCTCGGCATTGATTTTACAAGCGAGCCGATAAAGAAGAAAGTAAAAAGCCTGTAAGTTATAATTTATTGATACGTAAGTAGTTATTGTATTATTTATCCTTTAAGTTTTACAATATTACGCATTTTGTCATTTACTTTTTACACTTAGTACGTTAAAATAAATTTTAACCGATACACGAGTTATTATAAACTTGCATTACGGAATCTATAGCTGTTCAAAGTGTTTTTGAATGGTCCTTAATTAAGGAATGAACATGGCTGATTTATTGTCTGACGAGGAATTTGATTTATTTCGGAATGTTATTTATAAAGAATGTGGTATTTCTTTTTCAGATACGAACCGTTCTATATTAGACAGCAGACTTCATGAGCGGTTGCGCGATACAGGTGTTCCAACTGTCAGAGACTATTATAATAGAATAATCTCAGACGGCGAAGAAATGAAAATAATGCTTGATTCAATAACAACGAATCTGACAAGATTTTTTAGAAATCAAGCCCATTTTGATACACTGACTAATTACGTTATCCCGGAACTTGTAAATTACAAAAAGAGCCGCGGTGAGACTACAATCAACGTCTGGAGTGCAGGCTGTTCAACAGGCGAAGAACCTTATTCTATTGCAATGCTCTTAAAAGACATATTGCCTGCTCCTTTCACATTCAAAATTACAGCTTCAGATCTTTCGTTAAAGTCTCTTATGGTCGGACAGGCCGGCTATTATCCAGAATCTAGAATTGTAGGCATTCCTGAAAATTATTTGAAACGCTTCTTCGACAAAGTAGACGGCGGCTATCAGGCAAAAAAAGAGCTTATGTCCACAATCCGTTTTGACTATCATAATTTGAAGAATGATTCAGGTTTGCGTAATCTTGACATTGTTTTCTGCCGAAATGTACTTATATACTTTGATGAGGCTGCACAGCTTGCAGTTGTCAACCGCTTCTGGGATGCTTTGTCGCCAAAGTCATATTTGTTTATTGGTCATTCTGAATCTCTTTTTGGAATGAACACAAAATTTCAGTTTTTGAAAACAGATTGGGCTTGTATTTATCAGAAAAATCTGTAGAAGAATAAAAAAAGTAGGGATTTAGGACTATGGATACTATTTCTGTATTGATTGTTGATGATTCTGCACTTATGCGCAACCTGGTTGGGCGCATTATTGAGCGTACTCCGGGTTTAAAGATTGCAGATAAAGCAATGAACGGCGAGTTTGCGCTGGCAAAAATTCCATTGTGCAATCCAGATGTTATCGTTCTTGATATTGAAATGCCGGTAATGAACGGCATTGAATTCTT
>CAMJMF010000163.1 GCA_946406925.1 uncultured Spirochaetales bacterium
GAATATAAATCTCTGAATATAATTTTTTTAGCAAATCCAACTGATTTATGTTGCTCAAAATTATCAGAGGAGTTGAATTTACGATAACTCTAGGCATTTTTCAACTCTTCCAAAAACTCATTTTTATCGTCAAACTGGAAAATAGAGATATTATTTTGTCCTAAGTATTTTATGAAATCTTCTTCTTTCATTTCTGCGATTTGCGCGCAATAACCGATTGAGACATGATGACGGGTATAATAATCAAGCGCAATCAATTTTCTGGCATAATCATTAACTTGAACGGCTGTCATGTGAGTATCATATAAGACAGCTTCTGGTATTTGAACTGCGACCTGGCACATAATTATATCTCCTAAAAAAATTATACCATAAGTTCCATTTTCATTCCACAGAGTTATCCGTTGTTTCTGTTCGTAAAACATTATTTGAACAAACGGAGGGGTTAAAAACACGAACGTAATAAAATGCAATTTGCAAATTGTAAAAATACAATGCTAATTTTTACAAAAATTTTACTCAAGTTTTTCAGTTTTTTTATAAAATCTTTTCGATAAATAAAACATGAAAACATAAATTACATATTTTATATTATATGAGGAGGTTAAAATCAAGAAAAATGAAGCTTAATAAAAAAAGCTCCCTGTAAATGCGCCAACATCTACACAGAGCTTTCAGTCTAGAACCACATGTGTGATCCCAAAAAAGATATATGATTGTATCACATCTGGTTCTCCTTGTCAAAGAAGTTTTTCTCTGCGGTTTTTCTTTGTTCAAAACCGCGAAAAATGCACTTAAGGAGAGTGCGTCAGATATGTTACATATTAAAACTGTAAAGAACTCTCTGAGTACAGAGCCAGAGAAAAACGGCTACTGTTTCAGAAGTTCTTGTTCTCAAACTCTAAAGCTGAACAAGCTGCCGAAAGAAATGGCCGCTTACAATTCAACTTTCACCGAAGCTGACTTTGCCGGTATGCTCAATGTGTTCTTTACGATTGTCATCAAGCATCTTGCCGAAGGCAAAAATGTGGAATTTCCGATTGGAACATTGCGGCCAACCGCGACAGGCACTTGCTCAAACATTCAGGACGGCTTTGAGCCAGGAACCGGTAACAACCGCCTGAACATTGCATTTGCAGCAAACGAAGAGTCGATGATCTATCTCAGACAGAATCTCAAATACAAACGGATTCCGCCTGACAGCACGGGCGAAGTGCACATCTATAGGGTCACTTCACTGAAAGATGATGCAAGCGAAAGCTCAAGCCTTGAACTTTCAGCAGGAAAAGTATTCCGGCTTCACGGAAGAAACTTGTCATTCAATCTTGAAGACGAACAGCAGGGCGTTTTCCTTGAAAACGAAACGTCGCAGCTGAGGGTCGCAAGCTACATCCGCCGCGGAACCAATATCATAGATATTGCAGTTCCGTCTGAACTCACAACAGGGAAATACAGCATAAGCGTAGTAACAAAGCCTGGCTCTGTTTACTTTACAGGTACTACGGAATCAATGATTACCGTAAGCTGATAAACTGCATGTGCTAGTTCTAGCCTCTCCAAATCCAGCCTCTGCCTTCCCGGCAGGGGCTGTTGCGGCGGGTTTCCGGCAGTTCATTCCTCGTAATCTTATCAAAAGAAGCATTCAATACAGAAAGCCGAAAAGCCAGATTGGGATGCGGCGGTCTGTTCCGTATTCGATGTTATCCGCAACAATATAGGAATTTTCCACATTCTGAATCTGCTTTCTCTTTTTGTTCCTTCCGCCAATCTCAAAAGTATATTTCTTGTCTACAAAAAAATCGCTCACTTCAGAGAACAGCACTTCATGAGATTTTTTCAGCTGATTAAGCACGAACGTTTCGCGCACATTTCCTATATCAGTCGATTCTCCGCTCAAAAAATACATAAGATTCGTGTTTTCAAGCAATATCTTGTCTGGTTTTTCAAGCGCACTTAAACCGCGCGTTTCTTTGAATATCTGGGTAAGAAGTTTTGAATCTTCAAGATATTTGAAATATAAAATCAGTGTCTGTCTTGAAACTTCGATCTTTGAAGCGAGTTCAGAAACATTCGGAATAAACGGCGCGGATTTTCCGATTACGGCAAGAAGCTTCTTGATTTTGGGAACATAGGCCACGCCAAGGTTTCTTAAAACCGGAAGCTCAATTTCAAGAATCATGTTTATTATTTCATTCAATCTGCTGTAGTAGTCGTCTTCGCCTTCCAAAAAAAACGGATAGTATCCGGTCTTTAGATATGTTTCAAAATGTTCAAACGGCTTTATTTTTGATGCAATCGAAGCAGAAATGTCTTCGTTCTTTGAAATGATATCATTCAAAGGCAAAACCGGAAAATTCTGCCCTGTTTTTATGGCTATATATTCTCTAAAAGAAAGCCCCTGCATTTCATAGACCAAAGCCCTTCTGGATAAATCCGCGCGTGCATTAAGAATTTCAAGCAATGAAGAACCTGTAAACGCAATGTGAAGCTCAGGATAATCGTCATAAAGATTTTTGAGAATTGCCGACCAGTCCGTCATTTTATGAACTTCATCCAGAAACAGATGCGTTCCACCGCGGCGGATAAAATCAGTTGCAAGGTCTATCAATGAATTGTCTGAAAAATATATATTATCAAGGCTTACATAAAGCGCTTTGCTGTAATTGTTTTCAAAGTCTTTCTTTATATGCTGAAGCAAAAGAGTCGTCTTGCCCACGCCTCTTGCTCCGCGGATGCAAACAAGGCGGGCGTTCCAGTTTATCAAAGACTCTTCGCTACGGATGAAATCCATATTTATTGAAGACAGTTTCTTTCTATACAGTTCAATAAGCTTTTCCATAATTAAAGTTTACCGCACTTGTCAATTTTGTCAAGTGCAGTTAACAATTTTAGGCTGCTTTTGTTAAGCGGAGTTATCAAATTCGGCGTTTTAGCGCAGCTGCTCTAGCAAGAGGCCTTGATTTTGCGCGAAATCTCAAGAAGGGTTTCGGCTTCTTTTTTTGGGTCGTCAGCTTTCATTATGGCAGAAACTACGCAGATGCCGGCTATTTTTATGCCCATAAGCACATCGGTGTTGGTCTTGTTCAGGCCGCCGATCGCGTTAACCGGAATCGGCACGCTTTGGCAGATTTGGCTCAAAGTTTCAGTTGAGGTGAGCACGGTCTTAACTTTTGTGGTTGTCGGATAAATTGCGCCCACACCGCAATAGTCTGCGCCCTGATGATAAGCTTCAAGAGCCTGTTCGACTGTCTTGGTGGTTGCGCCGATGATAAAGCTTTCGCCCAAGATCTTGCGCGCCGTGCTTATAGGCATGTCGCTCTGGCCAAGATGCACGCCTTCGGCATTGCAGGCAAGCGCGACATCAAGCCTGTCGTCAATTATGAGCGGCACGTTGTACTTTTGTGCCAGCTTATGCACCTTGTTGCCAAGCTCTATATATTCGCGCGTGGTTTTGTCTTTTTCACGCAGCTGAAGCATCGTCGCACCGCCTTTCAAGCCTTCTTCAACACGGCGGAGAAATTCGGCTTCGTCATATTTGGTGCTGTCTGTTATAAAATAAAGCGTAGTGTCAAAGTTTTTCATATATTCTCCATTAGAGATAAAGATAATCGTTGAGCACGGGCTGCAGGCCTTCGCCTGACATGTCTTTATACATTGAGTCAATGCTTCTTGCGTCGCTAATCTCAAACTGGGCATCGCCTTCTTCGTGGTCAGTCTTTTTGCCGGTGTATTTGCTTTCGTGGTCGCCGATTCCGGTTGAAACACCGGCCGAAACTTTTGTAGCGGCAATCTTCACAATGCCGTCGCGGAACTGCTTGCTTTCGCGCGAAGAAACCGTAATTCCGGCATAAGGCAAAAAGATTCTGTATGCGCAGAGAATCTGGCAGAGCTGCTTTTCATGCACGTCAAGAGGGTTAATCTTTTCGTTGTTGATAATCGGCCTTAGGCGCGGGCACGAAAGCGACATTTCTGCATGCGGATATTTCCGCTGAAGATAATAGACGTGAAGCGCCGTAGCAAGCGCGTCTTTTCTAAAGTCTGAAAGCCCGAGAAGCGCAGAAAAAGCCACGCCGCGCATTCCGCCCATGAGCGCGCGTTCCTGTGCGTCAAAGCGGTAAGGCCAGACGCGCTTATGCCCTGCAAGGTGCAGTGTTTCATATTTCTGGGCATCATACGTTTCTTGAAAGACCGTAACGTAATCAGCACCACACTCATGCAGATAAGCGTATTCGTCTGTGTTCACGGGGTAAATCTCAAGCCCCACCATCTTAAAATAGCGGCGCGCAATCTTGCATGCTTCGCCGATGTATTTTACATCGCTTTTGGCGCGGCTTTCGCCTGTGAGAATCAAGATTTCTTCCATGCCGCTGTCGGCGATAATCTTCATCTCGTGCTCAACTTCTTCTAAAGAAAGCTTTACGCGCCTGATATGGTTGTAGCAGTTAAAGCCGCAGTACACACAATAATTTTCGCAATAATTCGCAATATAAAGCGGCGTAAAAATATAGACTGTGTTGCCAAAATGCTTGCCTGTTTCTGCCCTTGCGCGCTCCGCCATCTTTTCAAGGAACGGTTCTGCTGCCGGTGAGAGCAGCGCCTTAAAGTCTTCAACAGAGCAAGTCTTGTGCTCAAGCGCATTGACCACGTCTTTTGCTGTGTACTTTGAATAATCATAGGCGTTCATCTCGCTGATAACTTTGTCGCGGATATCAGACTTGATGATTTCCATGCCTTCAAGATATTCCATGTGGTTCTTTCTTGAAGCCGGATTATTCTCAAGCTCGTGCTTGCGCTTCAGGGCCTCTTCTGAAAGATATTCTGAATCAATAAAAAAGTTATTTTCCATTAAATGCCTCGAAAGTGCCTGCATTCCTAGTCACGCAAAAAGCCTGTAAGCGGGTCTGATGAAGATGCGCCGCGCGTCAATACACGGCCAAGCCCGGCAAGATAAGCCTTTCTGCCGGCTTCAATCGCTTGCTTGAACGCACTTGCCATAAGTGAAAGGTTTCCGGCTGTTGCGAGCGCGGTGTTCGCCATAATCGCGTCAACGCCCATTTCCATAGCTTCGCAAGCCTGAGAAGGTTTGCCTATTCCGGCATCAACTATTATAGGCAGGTCAATTTCATCAACAAGAATCTGAATGAATTCTTTTGTGGCAAGGCCTTTGTTTGAGCCAATCGGCGAAGCGAGCGGCATAATTGAAGCTGCTCCGGCGTTCACCATGTCGCGCGCCGCGTTCAAGTCCGGATACATATACGGCATTACGACGAAGCCCTCTTTTGCGAGTGTTTCAGTTGCCTTTATTGTTTCCTGATTGTCTGGCAAGAGATACTTTGTATCGCGCATAATTTCGATTTTGACAAAATTGCCGCAGCCAAGCTCGCGGGCAAGGCGCGCAATTCTTACGGCTTCTTCGGCATTGCGTGCGCCGCTTGTGTTCGGCAGCAGCGTTACGCCTTTGGGAATATAATCGAGAATGTTTTCTTGCTCTTTTGTGTTTGCACGGCGCACGGCCAGCGTGATAAGCTCTGCGCCCGCATCTTTTACGGCCGCCTCAATGAGCTTCATTGAATATTTGCCTGAGCCAAGAATAAAGCGCGAGCTGAATTCGTGGCCGCCGATTATTAATTTATCTTCCATTTTATACCTCTTTCATTCCTAAGATTAATCTGATTACTGCATGAGCCTGGTGGGCGGCGCAAAGCGTTACGCGCGAAGAGACCAGCCCGATTCCGTCGTTCACATCGCTTATGCCGTCGCCGCAAAGTATGAACTTTTCAGACAAACGGCGTGTAGTTATGCTGTTTGCGCTGGCAAGCCCCGCCATGCCGGAAGCCGCCACAAGATATTTGTCTTTCATCTGAGTGAGCACGGTCTCGGCAAGCATTGCCTTAGCTTCGGCATTGTCAAATGCTTCGCAGATTATGTCCGCGTCTTTTAGCAGCTCTTTTGTATTGGCAGCGTCAAGCTTTGTTGCGTGCGCCGTCAAGCTTATATAAGGCGCAATCTCTTTTAAGTTTGCGCTGAGCGCGTCTGTCTTAAAAAGGCCAATCTGGTTTGCCTTGTACTGCTGCCTGTTTAAGTTGGTTATGTCAACTTTATCGAAATCAACCAAAATCAGACTTCCGACACCGGCGCGCGCAAGCATGTACGCAATGTTAGAGCCAAGCCCGCCAAGCCCCGCGATTGCAACAACCGCGCGCTCAAGCTTTTGCTGCTTTTCTTCGCCGATTCTGTCGCAAAGAGCCTGGTACATTTCCTGCTTTGAAGGAATTGTTGACATATCAGCCGCCCCCGACAAAACTTACAACTTCCACAGTGTCTCCGTCTTTTAGCACCGTTTCGCCGTATTTTGACTTGGGTACAATTTCGCAGTTGATTTCCACAGCGATTCTTGTCTTGTCGCATTTCGTCGTTGCAAGATATGCTTCAACAGTTTTTCCGGCAAGCTCAAAATTTTG
>CAMJMF010000164.1 GCA_946406925.1 uncultured Spirochaetales bacterium
ATAACTCGAATTTCCAGAAAAGCAATAAGAAAGCCCGGCTCATTTATTTCGTTCTACTGGATTATTATAGAAGTTTTCGGCATTCTGATTGTTTTCTGCTCAATAATGCTCTCTCTTATAAGCCGCTCTATTACGCATTCGATTACAATGCTTGAAAAAGCAACAAAGCAGATAACGCTGGGCAACCTGGACGACCCGATTGACCGCATAAAAGGCAGCAACGAAATTACTTCGCTGACAGAAAGCCTTAATAAAATGCGGCTTGCGCTAAAAGAAGACAATCTGCGGCGCACAAGACTGATTATGGGCATAAGCCACGATTTACGCACGCCGATTGCGCTCATAAAAGGCTATACCGAAGCTTTAGCCGACGGAATTGTGACAGACCCTGAAGCAAAGCAGAAATCAATTGAAATTGTCAGAAACAAGATTGAGCAGCTTGAAGACATGATTGATGAGCTTATTAACTTTGTCAAAGTAGATTCAGGCGAATGGCGGCAGAACCTTGAACTGCACAAAATTGCGCCATTTCTCAGGGATTTTGCAAGCCGGCTTGAATCAGACGGAAACCTGCTTGAGCGCATAGTTCACACTTCTGTGAACGCCTCTGACTCAATTTCTGTTGCCTACGACGAAAAGCTCTTTATACGTGTGCTTGAAAATCTTGCAGGCAACGCATTGCGCTACTCTGAAAAAGGCGGTGAAATCTTTTTTAATGCTGAAGCTACTGACGTCAAAATTCAAGTTAAAATCAGCAATACAGGCTTATTAATTGCCGAAAAAGACTTACCGTTTATCTTTGACCCGTTCTTCCGCGGAAGCAATTCCCGCCGCGAAAAAGGCACAGGTCTCGGGCTTTCAATCGTAAAGAGCATAATCGAAACGCACGGCTGGTCAATTTCAGTCTCAACAGAAAATCAGATGACCACATTCACAATCGCCATTCCGTACAACAGCTGAAAACAGCAAAAGCTTGTGCGCACCTTTCACCGAAAGTCAAACTGGTCTTGGTGTGAGGTAAAATCGATTGAATCGGCTAAACCGCCCGCATAGAACAATACCATGCATGCATCATACGGGCCGTTCGCTTTTATGTAAGCTTCAAGAGAGCCGTCAAAATAGTCCAGCGTTAAATATTCAACGCGCTTTACAGTCTGCGCCAAAAACGGAGCCACCATAAGCAAATATGAATCCCCGATTAAAAGCACTTTGCCTTTTGCGTTCTCATCAAGATTATCTATAAAAGCCGCATACTTATCATTCAGATATACACCAATGGAATTCTGCACATAATAGTCCTTAGGCTCTATATTTTCATTGTGAAGAATTACATCAAAGCCGCCGGTTCTTTCACATGGGGCAGCAGGGTTCACATAATGAAATTGTACAGGCTCTTTTGGTGTCAGAACAGCTATATCATCAGGTGTTGTTCTTGCAAGAGTTGCTTTTCTTCCGTATGAACCCAAAAACCATTTTTGATAAACTTTTCTGTTATAGTTTTCGCTTTTAAAAAGCTGGGTATTGCAGCTTAGACCTGCGTTTTTATTAAGCCAGTCAGCCATTTTGCCTGTTGCCCAGACACCCGTATCAGGTATCCAGTGATGGTCTGTAACAAAGAACGCATCACTATAAGAAATACCGTCTGCTTTCAGCGCTTTACGCAAATCAATAGTATTAACGCCCGCGTCTTCAAGCTTCTGCAAAAGTTCGTCTGCATTCTGGTTTGAAAAATCCCAGTGATTGGTACTAAGCTTGTCGTCAGGCGAAATTGAAGACGGCGCCATCACATATGCAAACGGAATGTTTTCAGCTTTAAGGAATTTATCAAAACTTTTGATTGATTCTGCAATTGCTGTCATGTCGCGGCGGCTTGAGAGCACACAAAGATGGTTATTGCTCATTTTGACTGCGCCAGTAACTATATTGCTCTTTCCAGAAGGCGGCATAAGATTCCAGCGCCACTTGTCTTCAATTTTCTGCATCGCCTGTGAAAACAGCTCTTTTCTGAAAAATCTGTTGTACCACCGCTCAAGCTCAAATTTTCCAGGAATATTAAACGAAGGCAGAGTTATAACCTTTTGAGGCTGAACCTGATCAGCTGTTGCCGCGCCGAAATTCTGCGTATCTGAGCGGCTGACTTTTACAAAACATTCCGAGCCCGAACTTTTAACAGCCTTTTTGATTTCATCAGCTTTTTTCAGCGACTCTTCGCTAAAAGGATAAATCGAAATCCAGTCGATAAGTACAGGAGCTTTGATGCTGCGTTTGTTTTCAGCTTGGTTATTCAGCGTAGGCTGGTCTTTAAAAAGCCATGCCGTAAAGCTGTTAGTTTTTCCGGTTAAAGAAATAAAAGTGCGTGTACCGATGCGCACAACATAAGAGAGCGCACCCAAAAACAGCATAAAAAGACAGATAAAAGTGCAAAAAACGCGTATATTCAGTTTCTTCATTCTGCACCTCTAGAAATTAAAATAGATAAACGGATTATAAGTTGACTGAATGCAGCTCAAAATTGAGACGGCAAGCACAACAACAAGCGCGAGTGACCTTGCGGAATAAAATATGCTGCGCGCTTTTTCAGATTCATAAAGCCCCGGAAACTTGCGCTCTGTAATCTCTTTATACGGAACGCACGCAAAAACTGCGGCGGCAAGCACAAATGCGCTGTTATAAAGCAGGAACGAAGCCTGCCCAAAAGCCGCGCCGCTTTTTCCGAACATACATGCAAAATATTCAAAAGCTTTTGAAATATTTTCCGCCCTGAAAACAACCCAGCCGAACATAACAAGCACAAGCGTAACAATGCGGAACAAAACAGACATAAGCCCTTTTGTTTCTGCGGCTTTTTTAGCAAGCCCGAACGAACGCTCTGTCTGAAGCAGAACAAAATAATATAAGCCCCAAAGCCAGAACGTGAAATTTGCGCCGTGCCAAATGCCGGTGAGAACCCAGACAACAAAAAGGTTAAAAACACAGCGGGCTTTGCCTGAACGGTTGCCGCCCAGCGGAATATAAACATAATCGCGGAACCAGCTTGAAAGCGAAATATGCCATCTGCGCCAGAAATCTGTAATTGATTTTGCCGCATACGGATAATTGAAGTTTTCTTCAAATCTAAAGCCGAACATAAGCCCAAGCCCGATTGCCATATCCGAATAGCCGGAAAAATCAAAATAAATCTGCAAAGTATAGCCGGCTGCGCCGAGCCACGCGCCCCACAAAGTTAAATCTGCCGGCTGCATGGCAAACATTGTGTCTGCGATTATTGCCATATAATTTGCAAGCAGGCATTTTTTGCCAAGACCGATAACAAAGCGCTCAAAGCCTTTTACAAAACCGTCAAGCGTTTCTTTTCTGTTCAGAATCTGGTCATGCACGGTCTCATAGCGTACAATCGGGCCGGCAATAAGCTGCGGAAAAAGCGAAATATAAAGAGCAAGCCGCGCTATATTTTTCTGCACAGGAACCTGCCCGCGGTAGACATCGATAATATAAGAAAGAATCTGAAAAGTGAAAAACGAAATGCCTATAGGCAAAGCTATTTTGAACACAGGCATATTCTGAAGGTTCATAGCTTTTCTGAATGTTTCAGTTAAAAACGAAAGATACTTAAAGACGAACAGAAGCCCGATATTCCAGACTAGGGCTGCAACAAGCCAGACTTTTGCCTTTTTAGACTTTGCGCCGTCAGTCTGATTAGCCCTGCCGATTAGCAGCCCTGCCGCATAGTTTACCAAAATTGAAAACAGCATGACAAACACAAAAACAGGTTCGCCCCATGCATAAAACGCAAGACTTGCAGCAAGCAGCACCGCATTTTTATAAGTACGCGACTTGAATAACGGGAAATAATAAAAAACAAGAACAGCCGGCAAAAAACCAAAAAGAAAAAATAAAGACGAAAAAACCATTTTAACCCTTTCTTTGGTTATTTTGCATGAATGATGCCTGTTATTCAAGCCCGAGAAAAACCGTCTTTGCGAGAAGCGTCAGCGATGAAGCAATCCCGCAATGACGGTGTGGTCTACTTCAGCTTGAACATTACATCGTCGATGTAGATATCGCCTTTTTGGTTGGTCTCGTGCCAGAAATCAAAATAGACACGGTCAATACGCGACCAGTCAAATTTGCCCTGTGGACTGAAACTTTTCTGCGCCTTGTCTGACCATGCATAGTCTTCTTTTAACTGTGACAACGGAATTTCAACACTTACCCATTCTCCTACTTTATAGTCAGAAGCGTTTATATAAGCTGTGTTTCTCCATGGAGGAAGTTCCTCTCCGCCGTCTGTATCCCTAAGATGAACTTTAAAGGTCTGTTTTGCGTCAGTAAACTTTACAGAAAAGCTTATTACAAGGTTACTGCGGTTCTCTATCACTTTCGACATAATCGGCTTTGGAGGATAAAGCCAAATTATAGCGTCCTTCAAATTTAAAGTCTTTTCACAATATTGGTGGGTTTCATCATCTTTTGCTGATTTGGTGCCAAAGCGATATTCCATATGGGTTCCTTTTCCTACTAGTCCATCGTAAAGAATATATGGCTTATTTGGAAAATCGTTATAAGAAGCTTTTTTCTTTGCTACAAGATTTTCATCCGGCATTTTAAATCCATAAGCTTCAAGCGCGTCTTTATCTATATCATCAGGAAACAATCCGGTTCCTGTTTTTAAAAAGCCTGTATCGCCGTCAATTCCCCATACACAATAAGGAACATTATTGGCTTTGAATGCAGCAACAGCCGCGTTAATCCAGGCAATGCGGTCTTTTGGATTAATCCAGTAAGCGGCGCCCATTTCACCTGCCCAAACTCTGACCTTGTTCTTCTTACCCCAGTCAGCCGCCTGCTTGATTCTCTGATTTACCCATTTGGCATTTCCTTGCCGCTGATAATTTCCTTCTGAACTAAACTCCCATTTTGCCCATTCATTTTTGTCGCTATATTGAATTTCTGAATGACGGGATTTGTCATAAGGGAAATGGACATTTTTGACATCGATTGCACCAGCCCAATCACAGCCTTGTTTGCAGAATAAATCCGGTTCATAAAAATGGAAGGTATAGATAAGATTTGGGTCCTTGTAAGGCTTCATTTTTACAAGCATATCAATGAGTGAATAATTTGCGCTAGTTACGACAATTGCATGTTTTGTATCGTAAGTTCTAATAACGTCAATTATTTCCTGCTGAAGTTTAACCCATTTGCTAAGAAATTCCTGACTCTTTTTTGGTTCATTCACAATTTCATAAATGATGTATTCGCTTCTGTCTTTATAGCGTTGCGCTATCTGTGGCCATACAGCTTCTAGATGTTCTTTATACAGCTTTAGCGAAGGCGGATTACGGTCTTCGTCTGGTGAATTAAACGAATGGTCATCGATGACAAGATAAATCTGATATTTTTCTGCCCAGTCGCAAACCTGGTCAAGCTTTTCAAAAACTATGTCATAAACTTTGCCAGTATAGGCAGGTTCCATTAAATTTGCAAAGTGAATGGGAAGGCGTATTACCTCCACTCCCATGCTTTTTAACATGGCGAAATCTGTTTCGTCATATTTGTTCAGGTCTGGTAGGTTTCCCGCTTGCCAAGACTCAAAAAAGGTAAGCATGTCAATGCCTTTTGTAAAAGGCAGTTCTGTGCTCTGGCTGAATATTGAAACTGACAAAAAAAGGAGGGCTGCAATTACTAAAAGCTTTTTACCCCCCCATTCTATTTGTAGTATTTTTCATATTTCCTCCAATATGGTTGTTCGTATAAAACGATTATACACCCAATTTTCAGAAATACGCAACGCTTTCAAGTTTTGCTATTCCGTAAAGTAAGCCTAAACGCGCACCCGGGATTGCTTCGCCTTCGGCTCGCAATTGACGGCGTTTGGTGCACAACGTCTTTGCGAGCGTAGCGAAGCAATCCAATGACAGCAGATTATGCACTTTCAAGAGCCTGCGCAGGCTCTTGAAAGACGCAATCTCTGATACGAGCGTTGTGCACCCGTTACCAGTTTCCGTAAAGCGGAAACTGGGCCGTTTCGCCAGATTAATCCTAAATTGTAGATTAATCTAATGCGAAACGCTTTGGCCGTAATAGGCGTTTTTGCCGTGCTTGCGCTGATAATGCTTGTCAACAACATAGCTTGCAAGCGGATTTGTATGAGGATTTACTGAAAGCGACACAAACGCCATTTTTGCCACTTCTTCAAGAACGGCGGCATTATAAACTGATTTATGCGCATTCTCGCCCCATGCAAAAGGTCCGTGACCGGCAACAAGCACAAACGGATTTTCATGCGGAACAAGCATCCATTCGCCGCGCTTTTTAAGCGGAAGCGAACAGCATTTTG
>CAMJMF010000165.1 GCA_946406925.1 uncultured Spirochaetales bacterium
TGCGGAACAAGCATCCATTCGCCGCGCTTTTTAAGCGGAAGCGAACAGCATTTTGCAAAATCTTTCGGCGGATTCTTAAAAGCTTCTACAATAGCTTTGCCAGTTTCAGCTTCGTAGTCACCAGCAACAGCTTCTGCTGTAAGAACAGGCGCGCAAAGCACACCATTCGGCGAATGGTCAGCGTGAGTTGTACCAAAAATTGGGATTGAACGCTGAGCCTGTGCCCAAGCTGTGGCAAAAGTCGAATGTGTGTGTGTTATTCCGCCAACCTTGCCCTTGCTTTCGCCTTCAAGTGCAAAAGCGCGGTAAAGCACAAGATGTGTCGGTGTGTCAGAAGAGGGGCGCAGACTGCCCTCAACGCATTTACCGTCAAGGTCAAGCACAACCATGTCGTCAATCTGAAGCTTATCATATTCAACCCCAGACGGCTTAATCGCAAAAACAGCACGTTCAGCATCAAAAGCCGATACGTTTCCCCAAGTATACATAGCAAGCTTTCTTTCTGGAATTTCCTTGTTTGCAAGCCATGCTTCTTCTTTTAATTCTTTATAAGCTGATTTCATATTAACTCCATTTTTTGCAGCTTACCCGGTCATCTGACTGTCAACAGACAGAAGCCGGGCAACAAAAAGCTGACTTATTTAACCGAAAGAATTGCGGCTTTTTCAACTGCAAGACCGCGTGTGTATGCAGCAAAGAAATTGTCAAAGCCCTCAATATCTTCTTCTGTGGCTGTAACAGACTGAACTTTGCTTGAAGCAAATACTTCTTTTGCAAGAAAGTCACCGAGGCTCATGCCTTTTCCATTGACCATATAAGACGCAAGCAGAGCCATACCCCAAGGGCCGCCCTCGCCTGCTGTTTCCAAAGCTGAAATCGGTGTGTGCATTGCAGCTGACATAACCAAAAGGCCGACTTCGGCAGTCTTAAAGAAGCCGCCATGACCTGTCAGTCTGTCAATCTTAACCTGCTCGTCATCAAACAGAATGTCCATGCCTGTGCGGAGTGCGCCGAGAGCTGTAAAAAGCTGTGCTCTCATAAAGTTTGCAAGCGTAAATTTTGCATTGTTTGCACGCACAAAAAGCGGTCTTCCTTCGCTCAAGCCTGTCATAGATTCGCCTGAAATATAGTTATATGGAAGCAAACCGCCGCAATCTTTATCGCCTTTAAGCGCTGCTTTCAAGAGATTGTCGTAGAGCGCGCCTTTGTCAATTTTAAAGCCGCATTCACCGATTGCCTCGCCGAAAAGCTTAATCCATGCATCATAATCGCCTGTGCAGTTGTTGCCGTGTGCCATAGCCGTAAGATAACCTTCCGGCGTAGCAACAAGGTCAATTTTTCCGCTGTAAGATTTTGAAAGCGGCTTTTCAAGAACAACCATTGCAAATACAGAAGTTCCGGCAGAAACATTGCCTGTGCGTGGTGCAACGCTGTTTGTTGCAACCATACCAGTACCTGCATCACCTTCAGGCGGAGCAAGCGGACAGCCCTCGCACAAATCACCGTCAGGGTCAAGGAATTTTGCACCTTCTGCTGTCATAGTGCCTGCCTGCTGGCCTGCAACAAGCACTTTTGGAAGCATTTCTTCAAGCTTCCATGAGAATTTATACTGGGCAACAAGGTCGTTGAATTTGGCAATCATCTTTTTATCGTAGTTCTTTGTTGATGCATCAACAGGGAACATACCAGACGCGTCACCGATTCCAAGTACTTTTTCACCTGAAAGCAGCCAGTGTACATAACCTGCAAGCGTTGTAAAGAAAGCCGCATCTTTTACATGAGGTTCGTTCTTCAAAATAGCCTGATAAAGATGAGAAATACTCCAGCGTTCAGGAATAGGATAATTGAACAGAATAGAAAGCTTTTCTGCAGCTTCGCCTGTAATTGTATTGCGCCATGTTCTAAAAGGAACTAAAAGCTTGTCGTTTTTGTCAAAAACCAGATAGCCGTGCATCATTGCGCTGACACCAAAAGCCTTAAGCTTTTTGAGCGTAACGCCGTATTTTGCCTTTACATCTGCCTTTAAGCCTGCATAGCAGGTCTTAAGACCGTTCTGAATCTCGTCAATAGAATAAGTCCAGATGCCGTTTACCAGACTGTTCTGCCAGTCAAAAGCACCTGAAGCTATCGGTGTATTATCTGAATCTATTAGAACAGCTTTAATGCGTGTTGAACCGAATTCAATACCTAAAACTGCTTCACCTGCCTCAATAAGTGCAGCCAATGTTCCCTTATCTTTACTCATATTTTCCCCTTTTGGCAGTTGAAAAAATCTGCCTTTTTCTGTAAAACGATTAACAAGTAGTATATACTTAAATTAATACATTTTAAAGAGGCTCATTTATGGAACCTGTTATTGTTAACCCGATTATGCCCGGTTTTAACCCGGATCCTTCAATATGTGTTGTTGACGGCACTTTTTATCTTGTCAATTCAACCTTTTCATACTTTCCAGGAATTCCAGTTTATCAAAGCAAAGACTGCGTAAATTGGAAGCAGATTGGAAATGTAATCAACCGGAAAAGTCAGCTTGACTTTACAAACGAACTTTCGAGCAGAGGTTTGTTCGCTCCGACAATCCGCTACAACAAAGGCATATTTTACTGCATCTGTACACAAGTCGATAAAATCGGAAACTTCTTTATGACTGCTCACAAACCGGAAGGTCCGTGGTCTGACCCGATTGTTATCAAAGACGCAGACGGAATTGACCCTTCTCTGTTCTTTGACGATGACGGAACAGTCTGGTACATCGGGCAGCACTTTAATCCTGCCGGCGTGCGCTGGAACGGCGACTGCAAAATCTGGATTCAGCGGCTCGACGTAAATTCAGGCAGACTCTACGGAAAAAAGACTGACATCTGGAGCGGCGCACTGAAAAAGTGTGTCTGGCCGGAAGGACCACACGTATACAAAAAAGACGGCTGGTATTATCTGATTCATGCGGAAGGCGGAACAAGTGTTGAACACGCTGTTTCTGTTGCCCGCTGCAAAACAATGGAAGGCGAATGGGAAGGCAAAAAGGCTAACCCGATTTTGACCCACCGCCAGCTCGGCTTAACTGCCGGAGTTATTAACGTTGGTCATGCTGATTTATTCTGCTCACCAGAAGGAAACTGGCGCATGGTCTGCCTAGGCTCTAGACCATACGGCGACGGTCAGCTTGGCGGCGGCAGATGCTGCAACATGGGCAGAGAAACATTCCTTGTGCCGGTGCACTGGGAAGACGACTGGCCGGTTGTTGCAAGAGAAACCGGCTTAATAGAGCGCGCCTACACACAAGACGGCTTTGTAACACAAGTGCCGCCGTCTAATGACAAGCCTAAGCCGCCTGTAGTTGACACATTTGATGATGATACGCTTGCCGCTTATTGGATAACGCTCAGAAACCGCAACAATGATTTTATCACACTGTTTGACAAGCCAAGCTGCTTAAGGCTTTACGGAAACGGCAAACTTACATCGGCTGATGAAGTTTCTTTTGTTGCACAGCGGCAGACCGCATTCAGTTTTGAAGCTTCTGCAAAAATGACAGCAAGTCTTAAAGAAGAAGGCGACGCAGCGGGCATTGTCTGCTTTCAGAGCGAAGAATACCACTATTGCCTTCAGCTTTGCAGAACAAACGGCAGTGACCGCATTCAGCTTGTCAAAGTTACTGGCGGAAATGCTGAAATTGTTGCCGAAAGCGCAGATTCTGTACCTGAAAATGCAACAATTGAACTTAAGGCAAAAGCTGAGATGCAGAACCTGTTTTTCAGCTTCAGCATAAACGGTGCAAGATTTGTACAGCTTGGCGATGCACAGGACGCAACGATTTTGAGCACCGAAAAAGCTGGCGGCTTTATCGGTACAGTCGTAGGCATGTTTGCTGAAAGCCCGAAACCGCAGGCTAAAACCTGCTTTGCAGATTTCGATGAGTTTGTGTACAAAAACACAACAAATATATGGACTGACCCATACCATTTTTAAAAAGAATCATGGTCAATGAGGCAGAACACAATAAAATCATAAAGCCTGTCGCAGTCATTCACACAGATTTTTCTGAAAAGTTTGGGATTCCGCGGCAGGCGGGGCTTGTGCCTGAGCTGGAAGCGCGCATTGAGCTTATGCCCGAATTTTCAAAGCCGGAAGCTGTCAGGGAGCTTGAAACATTCAGCCATATCTGGCTCATTTGGGGCTTTTCTGAAAACAAAACAGAAACTGCAAACCTGACAGTACGCCCGCCGCGGCTTGGCGGCAGCACAAGGGTCGGTGTCTTTGCCTCACGCTCGCCTTTCAGACCGAACGGGCTCGGGCTTTCTGTCGTAAAACTAAAAGAGATTATCACCGGCAAAAACGGCATTTCTATTATTGTCTGCGGTGCAGACCTGCTTGACGGCACACCGATTTACGACATAAAGCCCTATCTTCCGCTGAGCGACTGCGTGCCGAACGCACTAGAAGGCTACACCGCCGGAACAAAGAACCACAGACTTAAGGTTGTCTATCAGCCCGAAATGCTTGATGCTCTAAAAGACAAAAAACAGGCACTCATCGGAATCCTTGAACAGGATCCACGGCAGACATATTTTCAGGAACCTTCGCGGATTTACGGTCTTTACTTTGCAGAATTCAACATCAAATTCAAAGTTTCTGATGATATTCTTGAAATTCTTGAAGTGCAGAAGCTGTAAACAGCAAAAAATCAACATTTTTTCAAAAAAAAACTGTCTTTCATAGTATTTTTATTGTAAAATAAAACCCATAATGTCTGATATGGCATTATAATATTCATTGAAATTTTTTACAGACACAAGAAAACAAGAGTTTTTAAGGAGTAATATCATGGGTCTTATTAAAGCATTGACAGGCGCAGCCGGCAGCATTGTTGCCGAACAGTGGAAAGAGTTTTTTTACTGCGATTCACTTAGTCCTGAAGTACTGGTTGTAAAAGGCAAAAAAAAGACTTCCAACCGTTCAAGCAATACAAAAGGCGATGAAAATATTATTACAAAGGGTTCCGTTGTTTCTGTAGCAGACGGTCAGTGTATGATTATCGTTGACAACGGCAAGGTCGTTGAGATTTGTGCAGAACCGGGCGAATTCACTTATGATTCATCTACAGAACCGTCTATTCTTTCGGGCGGACTGAACGGCGCAACAATCAAAGCTGTTTTCAGCAATATCGGCAAGCGCTTTACCTTCGGCGGTGAAGCACCAAAAGAACAGCGCATTTACTATTTCAACACAAAAGAGCTTATCGGTAACAAATACGGAACACCGTCTGCTATTCCAGTGCGTGTAGTTGACCGGAACATCGGGCTTGACGTAGATATTTCACTGCGCTGCTTCGGCGAATACAGCTACAAAATTTCAAACCCTATTCTTTTTTACACGAACGTATGCGGCAACATTACAGACTCATACACAAGAGCTTCATTAGATTCACAGCTTAAAGGCGAGCTTCTGCATGCATTGCAGCCGGCATTTGCAAAACTTTCTGAAATGGGCATCCGCTATTCTGCATGGCCTGGCCATACAATGGAACTTGCAGACGCACTCAATGAGATTCTTTCTGCAAAATGGCGTGACACACGCGGTCTTGAAATTGTATCATTCGCTATTTCTTCTATAAAAGCTACTGACGAAGACGAGCAGATGATTAAAGACCTTCAGAAGACCGCTTCATTGCGCGACCCGACTATGGCGGCTGCTTATATTACAGGCGCACAGGCAGAAGCAATGAAAGGCGCTGCAAACAACCCGAACGGCGCAATGATGGGCTTTATGGGCATGGGCATGGCACAACAGGCAGGCGGCATGAACGCACAGAGCCTTTATGCAATGGGCCAGCAGTCAAAGGCAGCACAGGCAGCCGCCCAGCCACAGCAGCCGGCTCAGAGTGCACAGCCTGCAGCAGGCGCATGGAAGTGTTCATGCGGTGCAACTGTAACAGGCAAATTCTGCACAGAATGCGGCAAACCAAAGCCTGCTGAAACTCAAGGCTGGAAATGTGCCTGCGGTGCTGTAAACAAAGGTAAGTTCTGCCCTGAATGCGGCGCTAAAAAGCCTGAAGGCGTTCCACAGTACAAATGCGACAAATGCGGCTGGGAACCTGCAGACCCGACAAAAGCACCAAAATTCTGCCCTGAATGCGGTGATCCGTTTGATTCAGGCGACATCGTAAAATAATTAGGAGAAAACACAATGGGATTATTCGATAAAAAATTCTGCGACATCTGCGGCGAAAAAATCGGGCTTCTTGGCAACAAAAAGCTTAAAGACGGAAATATGTGCAAAAACTGTCAGGCAAAGCTCTCACCGTTTTT
>CAMJMF010000166.1 GCA_946406925.1 uncultured Spirochaetales bacterium
CCCAGCTGTCAACCGGCGCATTCTGATTGACAAGCGCTTCGATTATCTCTTCTGTAAGTTCATTTGAAACGGTAATAAATGCTTTTTCAAGCCCAGCCTCGTCAAGCCGTCTTCGGACTTCTTTTGAAAGATAATGAATGTCGCCCGAATCAAGACGGACACCAAAATTATAGCCCTTCTCTTTAAGTTCTCTGCCGACAATTATCGCGTTATTTATTCCAGAATTCAGCGTGTCATAAGTGTCTATAAGAAAAACCGACTTTTCGGGGTAAATCGCCGCATAGGCGCGGAACGCTTCAAGCTCTGAATCAAAAGACATGACCCAGGAATGTGCCATTGTACCGGCAACCGGAATTCCGTAGATTCTTCCGGCGAGCACATTGCTTGTTGACGACGCACCGCCTATATAAGAAGCTCTTGAAGCACTTAACGCGCCGTCTACGCCCTGCGCACGCCTCAGTCCGAATTCCATTATTGAGCCTTTTCTAGAAGCAAGCCACACGCGCGCCGCCTTTGTAGCTATGAGGCTTTGAAAATTGAGCTGGTTAAGCACAATTCCTTCAATGATTTGAGCTTCTACAATATTGCCATGCACGCGTAGCACAGGTTCTTCCGGAAAAATAACAGAACCTTCTTCCATGGCGTATATGTCGCCCGAAAATTTAAAGTCTTTTAGGTATTCAAGAAAACCTTCATCAAAGATATTTTGCTTTTTAAGGTAGTCTATGTCTTCTGCCGAAAAGCTGAACTTTGTCAGCGTTTCTAAGAGATTGTCCAGTCCTGCAAATATTGAAAAACCGCCGCCGAAAGGCTGCTTTCTAAAGAACATGTCAAAAACAGCAGCAGTGTCTTTATTTTGCCGCCAGAAGCCTTGAGCCATGGTGAGTTCATAAAAATCGGTAAAGAGTGCGCTGTTCTGCAAATTGTTCATGGAATTGAATATAACACAAAAGCCGCAAAATTAAAACAGACCAGCTGCAAAGACCATGGATTTATAAAGCATTGCCCATCCAGTCGCGTATCTTACAATGCAGCTTTTTTGTTTGAAACCCGTTCATAGATAAAGAAAGCATACACTTCGATAAATAATGCAGCATAACTGATACACCAAAATAGCAGCGGTATATTTCCCATTGCAATTGTTTTTGGTATAGAACCTATTTCAATTATAATTAAGAGAAATAACTGAAAAAATAAAATCAGATTTTCAAGAACAAATTCCCAGACAGCAATTCTCTTATTGATTGAAAAAACAATAATTATAAAAGGCAGAAATAAATAACAGGCTGTTATAATACAAACCTCATCATTCGTATGGCTCATATAAGTTTCAGTTATAACATTACCATTTGAGTCCATTAATCCACTTGTTCTCTCAAAAAGAATACTGCAAATAATCAGCATAAGTGCTGTTGCTACAATTATCAGCTTTTTTATTTAGTTTCTCCTGTTTCAGCTACTCACCGACTACGGTGATTGTTGAGCCGTTTTGTTTTTTGGTTACTTCAATGCGGTGGTGCATACGGTTTTTCAGCTCGCCGACATGGGAGATTATGCCTATCATGCGGTTTTCTCTTATTTCGTCAAGCACAGACAAGGCTTTTTCAAGCGTAACGTCGTCAAGAGAGCCGAAGCCTTCGTCTATAAACAGCGAATCAAGCTGAACGCCGCCGCTACGGCTCTGCACAACGTCTGTGAGGGCAAGCGCAAGGCTTATCGAAACAAAGAAGGTCTCACCGCCAGATAGCGTATCGCACGGACGCTTTTTGCCGGTGTTTGCGTCAAAGATTTCAAGATCTAACCCGGCATAACGCTGATGGCCGCTTGCCCTGTCAGTCTTTAAATGAAGGGAATAACGCCCGTCTGAAATGCGCGAAAGGCGGCGGCTTGCGTGTACGGCAATTTCTTCAAGATAAACGCCCAGAATCCAAGATTCAAAGCTAATTTTCTTGGCGTTGTCGCCCGCAAGGTCTTTGGACAAAGCCACATAATTCCGGCTCTGTTCTTCGATATTCTGGCGTTCAGCATTCAATTCTTGCCAGCGCCTAAGATTTTCTTTTATTTCATGCTTCTTAAGCGAAATCTCGTTAAGTTCCCTTGTTTTCTGCTGGTATCCGGCGGTTACGTTTTCAGATTCATTCTCAAGCGCGGCAATATCAGGTCTTGAAAGGCCCTTTATCTCAGAAGTAAGCTTGTCAGTCATTCCGGCGAGCTGCTCCTTTCTTGATTTCCATTCCGCAGCCTGATTCTCAAATGAAACGCGCTCTTCTTCTGTCAAAAAAGCAGCCTTAAGCGCATCAAGCGAATCAAAATCATATTCAGCCAGTTCTTTCATTAAGTTTTTATCCGAAACATCAAACTGCTGCCTTAATTCCTTTGTCTGGCTGAAAATAAGCTCTTTTGTGGCGGAGCATTCATTTATAAGCTTTGCCGCTGTTTCGCACTGCTTTTCGTAGGCTTCTGTTTCATTGCGCAAATCTGACAATTTGCGGTTAAAAGCTTCGATCGCTGCGGCGGCAGTTTCATTCTGATTCAGCCTGCCTTCTGTGAGCGAATCAAAATTACCCTTTAAGTTTTCGTATCTTGTTTTAAGCGAAGTATAGTTCTGAAGACATGTCTGAAGCTCGTTCTGCACCAAACCGCGCTCTTTTAAACAATTATCCTGTCTGCGGCGGTTGTCTAAAAGCTTGTTGTTGTTCTGTCTGTTTTTGTCGCGCTTAGAAGCAGTTTCATTCATGCTTTTGATTGCCTGCTCCAAAAGCTGCTGCATGTCTTCGCTGGGTTTTTCAGCAGCTTCAAGCTTACGCAAAGCTTCTTCATAGCGGCTTTTTACGCCCGAATAAATGCCGAATGTCTCTCTTTCAATAGATTCTGCCTCAGGCAGATTCTGTCTTTTTTGGCTGAGGCGCTCCTGTATAGAAAAATCTTCATTAAGAAAATCTGCAAGTTTCGGGTGGTGCACAGAACCGCAGACAGGGCAAGGCTCGCCATCTTTTAAGTCTTTTGCCAGAGAAAAAGCTTTCTGGTTCTGGTCATAAGCATTCTGCTCGTTTTCAAGTTCGGCAATCTCAACTTTTAAAAGCTCAAGATTCTTTTTTGCATTTTCATAGCGTGCAAAACTTGAATCAAGCCCTTCTTTATTCTGCTGCATCTCTTTTTGAAGCTTCTGATAATCTTCAAAGTATTTCTTCTTGTTCTTCGCTTCTTCAAGCTCATCTCTAGCCTTGTCAAAGGCTTCATCAAGCTCGTCCTGCGGAAGAATTGATGCTTCAAGCGAGGCTATTTCTTTTTGAAGAGAAGCTAGATAAGTTTCAGCTTTTTCAAGCCTTGCGCTTAATTCGTCTTTGCGCTGTGATTCTATGGCGCATGTTTCTCTAAGCTCAACCATGTCTTTTTCTACAGCCACAGCCCGCTCAAGCTCGTGTATCAGTGTGGGAAGCTTCTCTATCTCTGAGCATTTCTCTTCATAAAGCGCTCTGCGGTTTTCAAGCTTTTCTTTTTCAGCTTCTGCTTCTTTCAGCCTGCTTTCAGTCTGCTCAAGACTTTCACCGGAAGTTTCAAGACGGTTCTCTAAATCTTTGAAATTTTCATATACGGGCTTTACAAGCAGTGCCTTGCGGTTCTGCTCAAGCTTAAGCTCAAGGCTTTCAATAAAGCTTTTTTGCGCAAGAACCGCGGCATTCTCTTTGTTCAGCTGCTCTAAATCGTCAAATTTCTGATTCAATGCACGCGCTTTTTCAAGCTGAGCGGCAAGCTGCATCTGAAGCTTGTTGATTTCAGCAAGCTCGTCATTATAGCTTTTTTCTGTCTCTATAAGTTTATCAATCTGAGCGTCGGCATTTTCAAAATCAAATGATTTCTGAAGATTCTCAATCTGAGCGGTTATCTGCTTCTGGCTGTTAATGAATTCATCTGCTTTGCTTTTGGCAAATTCTGAAATGAGCCTGTAATCGTCAATCGGAAAAAGCTTGGCAAGCGCGGTTTTTCTGTCGTTTGAAGAAAGCCGCAAAAACTCGGCAAAGTCGCCCTGCGGCAAAAGCACAATCTTTGAGAATTCCTTAATCGATAAACCGATAAGACGGCTGATTGCGGCATCTGCTTCCTGCGTCTTGTTGAAAAGCACATTCCAGCCGTCTGCCGAATCTGCCCATTTATAAAGCACAACTTCAGCCGGTTTTTCAGATTCTCTGCCGTTGCGGTCTGTGTAAGGCTTAGGCGGGTTGCGCTCAATTTTATAGCGCGCACCGTTTATAGAAAAATCAAAAATAACCCTTGCAACTGCGTCTTTGGGCGCAAAATCTGAGCGCAGGTTTCTTGCCATTCTTGGGTGAGAGCCCGGCAGAGAGCCGTAAAGTGCATAGCAGATAGAATCTAATATTGTAGTTTTGCCTGCACCGGTGTCACCGCAGATTAAGAACATGCTTCCAAGTTCTGAAAAGTCTATGACAGTTTTTTCTGTAAAAGGCCCGATGTTTTCTAAAATGAGTTTATTCGGCTTCATGATTTTCCTCTTTCATTTTTGCAAAAAGTTCATCAAAAAGAGTTTTCTCGGCAGAAAAATCTGCATCAGAACCGTATATTTCTTTTATAAATAGTTCAAACTGATTATTTATTGAAAGTTCGTTATTTGAAATGTTTGTTCTTCTGCCTGCAATTTCAGAAGTCGAGATTTTTTCAAATGCCCGCTCCTGCTTGAATGAAAGCAGATACGGAAACTTTTTTCTAAGCAGCACAACCGGGTTTTCTATAATTGAATCTTCGGTGCTTTCAATTTCAAGAAAACAGTCTTTGTAGCCGTCATATTTATTTGAACTGAAAAACTCATCGAAAGTGCCGCTTAATGAGGCAACCTTGTGCAGCGGCTTTATTGGAATTCTGGTAACGGCTGGCTCAGCGTCTTTCTCGATTTCAACGCGCAGAAACACTTTGTCAGCGTCGGCTTCACTAAAAGAATAAGCCAAAGGCGAGCCCGAATAATGTGCATGTTTTCCGGCTTTCTGGCAGCGGTGAAGATGCCCAAGCGCAGTGTAAGTAAAGCCGTCAAACAGCGAGCTGTTAACTTGCTCCGCTGTGCCCCAGATTATGCGCTCAGAATCACTTTCTGTAGAACCGGCTGCAAAAAGATGAGCCACAAGCACGTTTGCAGTATCTTTGCTTTTTGCAAGATTTATTCTTCTTAAAGCTTCTTCTGCAAGCGCAGACTGGCTCATAAGATAGTTCTTTTCTTCAGTTTGGGCTGAATCAGTCTCTACGCTGTCGGTTGTGTCAAAATCAAAGGTGAGGTTCTGCTGAGCTTGTTCAGTTTCTTCGGCTTTTGCGGGCACAGCCGGGTTTGCTGGTTCAGGCTTTACGGGTGAAGCTTCGGGCTTTGCTGGTTTTTCTATAGAAGAAAGACTTGCCGGCTGCAGAAACGGCATAAGATAAAACGCAGCATCTTTTATGATTACAGGCTCGTCAATCCGCGACAAATCTGTGCGTATGTGAATGCGCTGCTTTTCAAGTATTTTCTGCGCATAAGAAAGCCTTATTGCAGAATCGTGGTTGCCTGGAATAATCAGAACATAAAGCTCCGCAAAAGTTCTTTGGACTTCAGCAAGAAAATCAGAAAAAACCTGCACTGCTTCTGCCGGCGGCAGCGAGCGGTCGTAAACGTCACCAGCTATAACAAGCGCGTCATAAGGCACGCCCGCGCTCTGCTCTGCCCTAAGCTCGTCAAGCAGCTGCTTTAACACATGTTTCTGGTCTTCCAAAAGCGGATACTCATAAAAAAATTTTCCAAGATGTAAATCGCCAGTCTGCAAAA
This sequence comes from uncultured Spirochaetales bacterium, assembly GCA_946406925.1. Classification (GTDB taxonomy): domain Bacteria; phylum Spirochaetota; class Spirochaetia; order Treponematales; family Treponemataceae; genus UBA1240. Next base: position 5,804 of record CAMJMF010000166.1, read on the forward strand.
ATTTCATGCTTTAACTTTACGTTACTTTTGCAAAACTGTACATAGTTTCGCGGTTAGTTTAAAAGCTTATTCAAATACAGGGCGTTTTTTTTCTTTTGCGCATTGAAGCAGAAACATATTTATAAGATTTTGATAGGCAACACCTGTTTCGGCAGCAAGTTCTTTAAAATAAGACAATGCCCTGCTGTCAATATTTATTGAAATCTGCTTCTTTGTGCTTCGAATTTCTTCCATTTTGTTATGAGCCGCAATTTGAAGGCTCTTTCGCATCTCTTCTTGATTTTCGCATGGACGGTACTCTTCAAGATGATCTTCAATCCACTGCTCTTCTTCGTCTAAAACAAGATTATCAAATACAGGCTCACTCATTTTCTGCCTTCCTTTTGTATTTTCGCGACTGATAGATAGTTTTTAAAAACCACCCTCCGTTTTCCATCTCAACAAGCGGAACAACACAGGGATAGCCGTCAATTGTTACAATTATGATTTTC
>CAMJMF010000167.1 GCA_946406925.1 uncultured Spirochaetales bacterium
TCTTGATACATGTCCGTTCGGTGTTGCAACCCAGAACGAAAAGCTCCGCGCACGCTTCCCAGGCAAGCCTGAATATGTAGAAAACTTTATGAAGTTCATTGCACAGGAACTTCGCGAATACATGGCAAAGCTCGGCGTCCGTTCGATTGACGAAATGTGCGGACGGACTGATTTGCTCAAGATGAAAGAAAAGCAGGGCTTTAAGAGAGCCGGTCTTATCGATTTGAGCCGCGTGCTTGCACAGGCAGACGAACCGCTTGAATGGAAAAAGACACGCGACACCTTCAACTTTGAGCTTGAAAAGAAGCTTGACCTGACAACTCTTGTACCGAACTTTGAGAAAGATAAATCTGCCGGTGAGGTTGCAATTCAGTCTATTGACCGTACCTTCGGAACAATTCTCGGAAGCGAAATCCAGAAAAAGTTCGGCGGCAAGCTTGAAGATGATGCTTATGTTGTAAGCTGTGCCGGCGGCGCAGGTCAGAGCTTCGGCGCATTCATTCCGCGCGGCCTCACAATCAAGCTTACAGGCGATGCAAACGACGCATTCGGCAAAGGTTTGAGCGGCGGAAAGCTTGTTGTAACAAAGCCTGCTGATTTTGAAGGCGAGGCAGACGACAACATCATAGTTGGAAACGTTGCATTGTTCGGCGCAACTTCAGGAACAGCCTTTATAAACGGTGTTGCAGGCGAGCGGTTCTGCGTACGCAATTCCGGGGCAACAGTTGTAGCCGAAGGCTGCGGCGACCATGGTCTTGAATATATGACCGGCGGAACTGCGGTAATTCTCGGCAAAACAGGACGCAACCTCTGCGCCGGAATGAGCGGCGGTGTTGCATACATTCTTGACGAAAAGCACGACCTTTACAAAGTTCTCAACCACGAACTTGTAAAAAGCTATGACCTTGATGACGAAGTTACAACTTTGCGCGGCAAAACAGATGAAGCACGCTTAAAAGAGCTTATCGAACAGCACGCAGAAGAAACCGGCTCTAAAAAGGCTAAAGCAATTCTTGCTGACTGGGCACACTACAGAACATGCTTTAAGAAGATTATCCCGAACGATTACCTCCGCATAATGACAGAGATTTATGCAGAAGAAGAAGCCGGAGTAAAATACGACGAAGCAGTTCTTGCCGCATTTAAAAAGGTAACTGCGTAAGGAGACAACAATGGGCAAACCGACTGGATTTATGGAATATAAGCGGATTGAAAACGGAAGCTTTGAACCGCTGGAACGAATAAAGAACTTTAAGGAATTTCATCCTGTGATGGAAGACGCAAAACGCCGCGAACAGGCAGCACGCTGTATGAACTGCGGTGTTCCAATGTGTCAGTCTGCAATCAAGCTTAGCGGAATGGTAACAGGCTGCCCGCTTCACAATTATATTCCTGAATGGAATGATGCACTTTTTAAAGCGCAATACGATATGGCTGCATGGCGGCTTTTAAAGACTTCAAGCTTTCCAGAGTTTACGGGACGTGTTTGCCCGGCACTCTGCGAAAAAGCCTGCAACTGCGGAAACCCTGTCTGCGGAGACGGCGCGGTTACAGTTCACGACAACGAACTTTACATAATCGAAAAAGCATTTGAATCAGGCTATATGAAGCCCGAAGTTCCGGCAGTGCGTTCCGGTAAAAAAATTGCTGTTATCGGTGCCGGTCCTAGCGGTCTTGCCTGTGCAGACTGGCTTAACCGGCGCGGTCATTCAGTTACTGTTTACGAACGTGAGGACAAAGCCGGCGGTCTTTTGATGTACGGAATTCCGAACATGAAACTCGACAAAAAATTTGTTGACCGGCGCATAGAGCTAATGAAAGCTGAAGGCGTCGAGTTTGTATTCAATGCTGATGTTGGAAAAAACATTTCGGCTGACCATATTCTGAATGAATTTGATGCAGTCGCTTTGTGCTGCGGTGCTAAAAAAGCCCGCGCTCTCAGTGCAGTAGGAATCAGTGAGCTTAAGACTGAAAAAGACGGCGCAGACGGTGGTGTAATGTTTGCCGTCGATTTTTTGAAGCAGGTTACTAAGAGCGTAATTGCAACGAGCAGTGCTCTTGAAAACCTGAACATAACACCGGCAAATGCTCAGATTGCCGAAGTACTTCTCGAAAAAGCTGGAATTGAAATAGCCGGCAAGAACGTGATAATCGTCGGCGGCGGTGACACAGGCAACGACTGCTGCGGAACTTCAATCCGTCTTGGCGCAGCAAGCGTTACACAAATAGAGATGATGCCTTGTCCGCCGGTTGACCGCGCAAAGAACAACCCATGGCCGCAGTGGCCTAAGATTCTCAAAACTGATTATGGTGCGGAAGAATCAATCGCAAAGTTCGGGCATGACCCGCGCATTTACGAAACAACCGTAAAAGAGGTTATGAGCAAAGACGGCAGAATTACAGCTGTTCGCACAATCGAAGTTGAGTTTCAGATGATAGACGGAAAACGGCAGCTTGTGGAACGTGCCGGAACAGAAAAGACTTTACCCTGTGATCTTCTGCTTGTAGCGGCCGGCTTTACCGGGTGTGAAGACTATACAGCACAGGCTTTTGGTGTTGCACTTGGCCCGCGCGGAACAGTTGTTACCCAAATTCCGGAAGGTCTGCACAAAATTGAAACTTCGTTCAGCTCAGATTCAGGCTATGCAACCGCAACACCGAAAATCTTTACCGCTGGCGATATGCACAGAGGTCAGTCGCTTGTAGTTTGGGCAATTGCCGAAGGCCGCGAGTGCGCCCAAGAAATCGATGCATTCCTAATGAAGTAGATGCACAGCACATTGTTGCAAGTAGCACAGGCAAAAACATTTTAGCCTTTTCGTGAAATCTGGGCGAGAGGGCACGGAGTGGGGTTCAAAAATGCTCTATTAGTTGCGTCGCGAAGCGACATGTATATAGTTTCCATACAACAAACAGTGCATAGCGCGATATCGCGCGGTTTTGAACCCTGCTCAGCGACCGGTAGCTGAGATTGCTTCGCTACGCTCGCAAAGACGTATGTGTGCTTCGGCTTTTTCTTGCGTTATGCATATAGCTGTATTAGAATATAGGTAATCGTCGCAGGGTTTCGGAATGTTGAAAAATAACAGATTGCCTAAACAGCTGGTCATTATTCTCTCTATTTTTCTGCTTGCAGTGAACGGTACGCTCGGTGTGCTTTTAACCAATCAATCAAAGAATTCGCTGCAGGAGCAGATGCGCAAACGTATGCTTGATATTTCAAACAGCGCGGCGGCTCTGCTTGATGGCGATACCCTTGAGAAGCTTCAAAAAGAAGACGTGGATACCGAGCCTTATCAGCATGCGCTGAGAATTCTGCGTGCGTTTCAGGAGCAGGTTGAGCTTAGGTACATCTACGGAATCCGCGACATGGGCAACAAGACTTTTACGTTCACAATTGACCCAACAGTTTATGACCCGGGCGAGTTCGGCGAACCGATTACATACACCGATGCACTTTATGAGGCAAGCCTCGGTACACCTTCTGTAGACAAAGAACCCTATGAAGACAAATGGGGGCGTTTTTACAGCGCATACAGCCCTGTTTTTAATTCCGCCGGTAAAGTTGCAGGAATTGTTGCGGTAGACATTGATGCAGGCTGGTACGATGACCAGCTGCAGCATCATCTTTATCTGATTTGTGTAGCCTGCGCGGCTTCGCTTATTGCAGGCGGTTTTATTGTCTTTCTTATAACAGGCAGGCTCAGAAAGCGTTTTGTTTTTCTTAATTCTGAAATAAACCGGCTGGCAGGCGATGTTGAGGAACTTGCGTCAGAGCTGCATCTTGTTTCTGAAACCGAGCAGGAACTGGAAGAAGTTTCTAATTCCGGCGATGATTTTGCCCTGTTTGAAAATAAGCTCAAATTTTTGCGTGAAGAACTTCAGAACTATATTACAGAAGCTCATTCAATGGCTTACACCGATTCGCTTACCGGGCTTGGCAACAGAAATGCCTACACAAAAACTATAAAGCGCCTGAATACTCAGATTATAGTAGGAACTGCTGATTTTTCTGTTGCGGTATTCGACATAAACGGGCTGAAACAGGCAAATGACAAATTCGGCCACGAGTTCGGCGACCTTATGATTACAACAATTTCTGATATTTTGAAAGATTCTCTAAATACCAATATGATTTATAGAATTGGCGGCGATGAATTTGTTGCAATTCTTGGAAATTCCGACGTACACGCTTTTGACCATGCCTTTGATTCAATAAAACAAAAGCTTGATGAAATGGGCAATGTTCTGCGTGATGGCGAAAAACAGATTCCGCTTGGTGTTTCAAAAGGAGCTGCCGCTTTTATTAAAGATTCTGATTCAGACATAAAAGCTGTATTCCACCGCGCCGATGAAGCAATGTATGCCGACAAAGCCGCATGGTACTCTAAATACGGTGACCGCCGGAAAAAATAATGAGACGTTCTAGTCTTTGCCAGAGGAAATTAGCATGATAAACAGCAAACCTTTCAATATTGTTCTTTTGCTTACTATTATAGGTGAGTTTCTGCTGCCTTGGATTCTTAAGCATTTTTACCCCGGCTATGACAGCAAAATGATGGTGATGAGCGCGCTTGGAAGCCCCGAAAGCCCGGTGCGGATAATCTATAATATCTGGCTGATTTGGCTGGGCTGCTTTTTAAGCTTTACAGCAATCGTGTATTATTCGGCATTCAAAGAAAATTATCAGTTTCTTTCTATTATGATGCTGCTTTTTGTGCTTTTGTTTGCGGTTGGGGCAGGGCTGCTTTCGGGCATTTTCAGCGTGAATGAATCTAAAGATGTTGTAACTGTTGCCTCAAAGATTCATGGCGCAGGTGCAGCCGTCGGCTTTATGGCGCTTTTGTTTTTTCCGCTTTTGTGTTCGATTATTGCCTTTAAGCAGAATGACAGGCTGTTCGGGCTTGTATGCCTCTGCGCTTTTGTGCTTGCCTTTGTGTGCTTTGCCTGCTTTATTATGGGCGACAAAGAAGAATTCGCCAAAACAGTTTTAGGCTATGAAGGCTTGTGGGAAAGACTGACGCTGTTCTTCATGTATGTTCCCTTTGTTTACAAAGCTGTTTCTGTGCTGCTAAAAAGCTGATGTTTCTTCGGGCTTTAATCAGGCGATATCATTTGATAATTGCCGAAGCTTTCGCCGGAAGAGAGGCAAATGATTCAGCCTTTATACTGACAGAGAAACAGAAAAAGTTGAAAAGGAACATCTTATGATTATCAGCAAAACAAAATATAACGCTACAGAAGCAGAGATAAAAGAATTGTTTTCGTTTCACAAAATAGGAAACGTGATTGATATAACTGCATTGGGCTGTGGAGAATTTAATGCTGCTTATAAAGTCACCTGCGATAATGGTAACAGCTACGCCTTAAAGATAGCTCCACCTGAGTCTGCAAAAATTCTTATTTATGAAAATAATATGATGAAATCAGAAGTTTTCTGGTATTCGCAGATGCATGAAAAAACAGACATTCTATGTCCTGAAATTTATGTTTCAGATTTTTCAAAAAAGATTCTAAAAAGCAACTTTTTCATTATGGAGCTGATGCCAGGAAAGCTGATATGGGAAGCGGGGATTACAGAAAAGGATTACGAAGATATTCAGAAACAGAAAATCTCCATGCTCACCAAAATCCACAGAATTGCAAATGACGGCTTCGGCTACATTCAGACTGGGCTTGAACCTTCATGGTATGAGGCTTTGAAAAAAATGGCGCTTAATCTGGTGAATGATTGTAAAGCTCTTGGGCATGACACTCCTGATGGTGAGAAGTTTGTAAGCTTAATAGATAAACATGAAAAGATTCTGCGCGCTGTACCTTGCAGAATGGTAAACTTTGATTTTTGGGACAGCAATATTCTTTATAATACCGAGACTAAAAAAATCTGCTGGATAGATCCTGAACGCGGATTCTGGGGTGACCCAGTTGCTGATTTTATTACATTCGCGCCGGGACAGAAAGCACCTCTTTCAGCAAAACAGTATGTGCTTGATGCATATAATGAAAGCGCTGATGAAAAAATCTTTCTAACTGAAGAAACAGAAATCAGATATGAACTTGCAGTTTGTTATCTCGCACTCATTGAAGAAGTAGAAAAATATGTCAGATATGAGCCGGATAATCCAACTTATATCAGAAACGCAACCGATTCAAAAGAAATGTTTGAGATGGCGTTTAAGCTTCTTTGAA
>CAMJMF010000168.1 GCA_946406925.1 uncultured Spirochaetales bacterium
TACCGCAGAACAATTCTTTCAGAAGATGCTGCTGATAAGGAAATTCTGCCGATACTAAATTCGATGCTCGAAGAGGAATTTACAACAGAAAGCATTCTGATTGCTAAATTTATTCTTGACAGCTTGAATACGGAAATCGGAAAAGAAAGTCCGAACCGCGGTTTGAAAGAAGAGGAGTGGTTTGTTGTGCGGAACGCCAACATGCCGAGCGTTTTAATTGAAATTGGCTTTGTAAGCAACCAAAAGGAGGCCCTGCTTTTAGCAGATGACAAGTACTTGCATAAAGTAGCATCAGGTATATATAATGGACTTGCATCATTTATAACTCATTTTGAACAGTCAAGGGGTTTTACAAGCGGTCAATGATAATGTCAGATGTTGGGGCAAAACCAAAAAGTGCCGGTATTACCGTTGTATTTTTTGTTATTTTATCTTTCGTAGTTTCATTTTTTTTGTATGAAATAAATAATAAGGGAACGCGGAGGGTTATTGTTTTTGAATCTAAGACAAATCCTAAGGAATTGTCTTATGAAGTAAGGTTTCTGCGGAAGCCTTTAAATAAAGATGCTGTTAACCAGTATGTCGATGAACTTTTGCTGGGGCCTATTTCGCCTCAGGGACGGCTGCTGTTTCCGTTGGGGACAAAAGTTCGCTCATGCTTTGTTGAAGGAAATGTCCTGTATCTGGATCTTTCTGAAGATGCACTGCAGATTTTTCCGACTGAAGCATCGGATAGTGTTACAGCTGTAAAGATTTTGAAAAAAAATCTTTTTACAAATTTTAAAAACATTGATATAATTAATGTGTTCATTATGGGCAAAAGGGTGGAGGCCTAGAATGTAAGTTTGATGCTTTGTAAAAAGCGTTGACAAATCAAATAAGTTACGTATACTTATAGTACAAGGCTATACTACGTGATAAAAAAGGAGCTTTGAATGAAGAGAACATTCATTCTTGTCGCAATGGCTTTCCTGTTAGTAGGAATGCTTGCAGCTGAAGAAGCAGTAATTATTGATTTTACTAACTTGACAGCTGACATTATTCAGGGCGCTGATGGTCAGATGACTCAGAACCGCCACACCACAATGGACTACTCTGTAAGTGCAGGTGCTACTTTCACTGATCAGCAGAAGTCATTGATGAAGTCTTCCCTCGCATTTAGAAACTGGGAAGTTGTTCTTAACTCTTCTGCTAGAACTGCTGTAAGCACAGCTCTTTCACAGACAGCTGCTGCTCCTGTAAAAGCAGATGCTAGAGTACCTTTTGCAGGTAAAGAAATCTTGGGTGCACGCATTGTATTCCCAACTTCTCCTGTAAATGCTAATGCCCGCATCGTACCTCCATTCGACATTCCTGCTTTCGAAGCAGCTGCTGAAGTAAATGACAATGGTGAAGTACAGCCAGCACAGGCATCTGTAACATCTACAACACGTTTCGAAGGTGGCTATGGTGTTCTTAAAAATGTTGGAACAATCAAAGCTCTTTCTGTAACAACACAGGGTATGAACTATCCACACGGATTGTATGTTCTTCTTAAGGACTCAGACGGTGTTGAAAAACGCTATTTCATGGGTTACCTCAACTTCGACGGTTGGAAAGAACTCCGCTGGTCTAACCCTGCATATATCCAGGAAGTAAGAGCACGTGAAATCCGCTTGCTCCCAATCTATCCAACAACAACACCTTATGTTAAGTTTGCTGGTTTCCTTGTTACTCGTGATGCAGCTGACATCGGTGGCGACTTCGTTTGCTACTTCAAAGATGTAAAAGCTATCTACGATAAAGCTGTTCTTACAACAGAACGCGATATCGCTGACGAAGACATTTGGGGAATCGTTTCAGAACGCGAAAGAGCTAAACAGAATCTTGAAATGACTAATTTCGGACAGAAACAGGTTTACAGATTCCTTGAAGCTGAAAAACAGGCTACTGAAAACGCTTTCAACTCAAGTCTTGAAGCAGCTGAGTAATTAGCTGATATTTAGCGAAAAGTCCGGGTTTTTGCCCGGGCTTTTTTTTTACTCTTTCAAATAAAATAAATATGGTTGCTTTTTAACCAAGCTGATAGTAAAGTATTTGTATGGATGTTCAGCATAATTTATTGATTCCGAATAAAGATGATTTATTAAAAGCTTATGATTCATATTATTCGGATTTGAAAGCAACTGTAAGCTTAATCGAAGAAGATTTAAAAAGAAATATAAATACTGCTTCAAGACCAACTTTTAAATCCAGGGTAAAAAGCTTTAAAAGCTATTACAAAAAATTATTGAGAATACGCCCTGAAACTCTGGGAAAACAGCCTCTGCCTGTGTTGACTGATATGATCGGCATCAGAGTAATTTGTGCTTTTCTTGAAGATCTTGCTGTTGTAGAAAAACAAATCGTAGAGCATTATAAAATCGTTGAAATCGAAAGAAAGGGTGCTGATAGAACTTTCTATGAATTCGGTTATGAATCAACGCATATATTGATTGAGATACCCGAAGAATTGAAAAAAGAAAAGAATCTACCGGAACATCTGATTTGCGAAATTCAGATTAGAACAATTCTGCAGGATGCATGGGCAGAAGTTGAGCACGAGCTTGTATATAAGTCAGAATTCTCACCTTTTGATCTGCCGCTAAAGCGCAAGCTTGCGTCTATGAATGCAAGTTTAAGCCTTGCAGACATAATCTTTCAGGAAATCCGGGATTATCAGAATAAGCTTAATAGCGAATTGGATAAAAGGCGCTTTTCATTCTACGACATGGCTGATAAATTGTCTGATGAAAAGAGCGAAGAAAAATTTGATATAAAGACTATCCCTAAGGAAGACGCAAATATAACACCAGCTTCTCCATATGTTCAAGGCACAATAGATGATATGATATTGGACGCAATTCATGCTCATAACAACGGACAGATGGATAAGGCTATTGAAATCTATACAAGGATTATCAAGGCAAGCCCTGCGCCAAACGATATTGTTATGGCTGTAATCTACAAGCACAGGGGCATGGCATATTTTGCGCAGAGTATATTTGACAAGGCTTTGGAAGACTTTAAATCAAGTGTAGAGCATGACCCGAAAAATTTCAGGTCTTATTATTATATTGGAATTGTCTACAGTGTAATGGACGATGAACAGCACGCAATAGAATACTTTGACAAGTCGCTTGCACTAAATCAGTATCAGGCACATGTTTATTACAGAAAAGCTTTGTCGTTGTATCATATTGCAGATTATGCCGCTTCAATGGCTGAGCTGGCAAATTGTACAAGTCTTGGACTTGAAAATGAGGAATGCAAAAGGTTGAGGATAAATTTGTTGAAAAAACTTGAGATGAAGTAGACATTCCTATTGACATTTTTTTTTAATGGATGTATATTCTTTACCGTTAACAGCGCAAAGCTGTTGAATGTCTCCTTCGTCTAGTGGTTAGGACATCGGGTTTTCATCCCGACAACAGGGGTTCAATTCCCCTAGGAGATGTTAAAAATCGATTATAAATGTTGTGGTTAGAGGTTGCATTCTATATGAATTGCAACCTTTTTTTTTGGAGTAAGTGGTGTTAGCTGAAAAACGTCTGTCCGAAAGTGTTTGTACCGAATACAAGCAGATAATCGAAGAGAACGAAAATAACGAAGTCTTTGTAATAGGGCAGCTTGATAACAACGGTATTGTTGAATCAATAAAGGTTTGCGGTAGAGGTAATGAACACGCTGTGCCTGTAAGCCTAGAAGCTAAAACTGCCGCTGTTTTGATTCATAATCATCCTTCTGGGAATTTAACACCGTCTGATGAAGACCTTGTAATAGCATCACGTGCCGCAGAAAATGCACAGGGTTTTTATATTGTCAACAATTCGGTTTCAAAAATAAATGTTGTTGTAGAACCAATCTTACCTAAAAAACTGAAAAAGCTTAATCCTGAATCAATCGGAAAATATTTGTCTTACGGTGGTGCACTGGACAAGCTGTCTGAAAATTTTGAGGAAAGAAAATCCCAGATTCAGCTTACAAAATCAATTGCAGAGGCGTTTAATAAGAATCTGGTGGGTGTTTTTGAAGCTGGAACTGGTGTAGGCAAGTCTTTTGCATATCTTATTCCTTCGATAATTTGGGCTGTAAACAACAAAGAGCGTGTAATTGTTTCCACTGGAACAATTAATTTACAGCAGCAGCTGATTGAAAAAGATATTCCTTTTGCAGAAAAAATTTCCGGTAAAAAGATAAAAGCTGTTTTGATGAAAGGGCGGCAGAACTATCTCTGCAAGCGGCGCCTTGAAGAAGCCGCAAAAGAGCGCGAACTGTTTGACGATGATGCAGAACAGTTTGATTCAATTTCAGAATGGAATAAGACAACCTCAACAGGAAGCCGCTCTGATTTGTCGTTTATGCCTTCTGAGAGTGTGTGGTCGCGGGTAAACAGCGAAGCTGATGTCTGTATGGGAATGCGCTGCATATACCATGATTCGTGCTACGTAATGCAGGTCAGAAAAGAAGCGGCTTCTGCTAATCTGATTGTGGTAAATCATCATCTGCTGTTTGCAGACCTTGAGGCAAGGCTTGAAGGCGCCGGATATGATGATACTGCCGTTCTGCCGCCATTTAACCGCATAATATTTGATGAAGCTCATGGAATGGAACATGCGGCTACGAGCTTTTTTTCTGAACAGCTGAACCGTTTCAGGATTCTAAAACAGCTTAATCTGCTTTATCGGTTCAGGCGCGGTAATGTTGCAGGTCATTTGATTACACTTGAGGCATTGTCGAATGTTGGTGACAAGGCTGAAACCGTAATAGAGATTTTTGAGTCGTTAAAGAAGCATATCACTGACTTAGAAGATGAAGCTTTGCTGCTGATGCCTGAAGAATTTACATGGCGGCTTTGCGATAAAACCGCAAAAGATTCAGCAGGGCTTTTATCGGCTATGAATGTCCTTCATGAGGATATAGCGAAATTTGTCGGTGTTTTCCGTACTATAATTTCCGGCATATCAGAAAAAGATGAAGACCATCCGGCTGTCTGGGAAACAAAGCAGATTCTAGGCAGGTTGGAAAACGCCGGCAATGTCTGCCAGAGCTTTACTGAATGGAACGAAAGAGACGATACAATCTTCTGGATAGATAAAGTCAGATACAAGGGAAAAAACGGCAGCGGTATTTATCCGCGCTTTTACGCTACGCCGCTTGATATTGCCCCAAAAATGCAGAGAGGCGTTTTTGAGCCTTTAGATACTGTTGTCTGCACATCAGCAACATTAAAAACAGGCAAGTCTTTCGATTACTGGCTTTATCGTACCGGTGCCGGTTTTACAGAGCATGAACGGCTTGTAACACAGGAATTTTCTTCACCTTTTCCTTATATGGAAAATATGCTGCTTACAATTCCTTCTGATATGCCGATGCCTGACAGCAGTGATTTTCAGAGCGCAGTTGAAGACGCTGTTGTAAAGCTTATAGAAATTGCCTGCGGAAGAACTTTGGTATTGTTTACTTCGTATGAATCGCTGCGCTCTGCCTGTGAATTTGCGCGGGAAAAGCTTGCAGATGATGGAATTGTTGTGCTTCGTCAGGGCGAGGACGACAGGTTCAGACTGCTTGAGACTTTCAAAAAAGATAATTCGAGTGTTCTTTTTGCTACAGATTCATTTTGGGAGGGTGTAGATGTGCCAGGTGAGTCTTTGTCCCAGGTGATTATAGTTAAGCTGCCTTTCAGTGTGCCTTCAGACCCGGTTTTTGCGGCGCGCTCAGAAGCTGTTACTAAACGCGGCGGCAATCCGTTTATGGATTTAAGTGTTCCTGAAGCTGTTATCAAATTCCGGCAGGGCTTCGGCAGATTGATGCGCAGTTCGTCAGACAGGGGAGTGGTTACTGTTCTTGACAGGCGCATAATCGAAAAAAGATACGGCTCAATATTTTTATCAAGCATTCCAGAAACAAAGATAATAAACGAACCTTTGTCGACTGTACTAAAATCAATTGAACGCTTTTTGTAGCGCACTTTGTGAACCGGCTTTTATTTGAAAGCTGACTTTAAAATAAAAAAAACCGGCTGAAAATTGCCGGTTTTGTGCACTAACAGTGAAACAGAATCTGTTTCTGTTATGAAGTACGATTTATTTGAAGTCTTTCGGACGACGCTCAACACGTTTACATTTTGTGCATTCTGC
>CAMJMF010000169.1 GCA_946406925.1 uncultured Spirochaetales bacterium
CTGCAAGCGATTTTCTCCAGGTTAGAATGTCCTTAAGCTGCTCAACTGTTTTCTGCCGGATTCTTTCCATATAAGGATAATCTTCAAGCGGAATAATCGAAATCATTTTGTCGGCGGCATCGTAAATTGCGCGCTCTTTATAAAGCAGCTCAAACAAAATGTCGGGCTTGTAATTTTCTACACGCGACTGAAGCACAAGATCCGGGTTCCGCCCTACAACATTAAGCGGGTCGTACTGAATGCAGCGGACTTTCTGCATATAGCTTAAAATGCCGCCGCGCTCTTTAAGATTTCCGTTTCCATTCAGATTCTGATAATTTACAAGAAAGTTTCTGGCTGTTTCGTTTGAGATTAATTCCATATTTTTACCAGATAAACCGCAGAAAATGAAATCATGCTTGCGGCTATAAAAAGTATTGTCGGAATGATTCCATATCCAAGCGGAAGCATAGTTAAATCAAAAATGCTCCAGACGAGAATTCCGTAAAGAGGAATAAAAGATTTTTTACCATAAAGGGCTGTCGCTTTGACGCTATAAAAAGATATCGCCGCGCCCGTAATAAAAAATCCTGCCGCCATTACAAGATAAAAGAACAGCCGGTTTTCTGCTGCAACATTTAAGCCGTCTGCCATGTTTTCAAAGCCTATAAGCGGTAACAGCAATTCATTTATGGCAATAAGCAGCCCGGCAAATAAGATTCCGGAAACAAGATTCTGCACTAAATGATTTTTTTCTGTGTCAGCAGCCGGAGTGTATTTGCATGGAAGATAGCACACCATAATAAGCACTGTAATAAAGAGAATAACAAAATCAAACAGTTCAACCTGAATAACTGGGAAACCGCCTTTAATCAAAGCGCCGGCTCCGTTTGTAGCATCTAGAAAAAACACCTGCGGAATGTAGTTTGTCAGATAGATGAAAGACGCAAATTTTATGCCCTGCAGCCACCTTTTATTTGAATGAAACAAATGTCCGCAGAAATAATAAAACACAGCTAATGCAATTCCTACTATAAAAATCGTAAGAATCAGCAAAAGCACCATTTCGTCTTTTATTCCGTTATCCGGTTCTATTCCCAATAATGAATACAGAAGATTAGCCAGCGGAACTTGAACAATGCAGGTTATAACTGCATAAATGAGCCCGGTTAGAATAAACTTGAAGATTAATGAAGTTTTTTTCATTTTTTACCCGCAGTAAGCTACAGCATCAGCCTGAAATTTCAGCCCCTTTTCGCCGCCTTTATCAGCAAATTCGGTTTGAATTGACTTTCGCACAGGGTATTTGCCCTTGAAACGTTCTTTAATCACTTTTTCCATAATCGGAATGTTCCACACGTCGCGGAAAAGGCAGTCCATCTGTACAACGTTTTCAAGCGTAAGCCCGAACATTGCAAGTCGCTGTTCCATCTGGTCAAAGGCGCCGTTTATCTGCTCTTCAACAGTGCCTTCAATATTTCCTACACAGTAACTCAAATAGCAGAAATCGCCTGCCTTAATAATTCCAGAATGTGCCCATTCTTCGCTGATGTCTTTTCTGATAATTTCACTCATTTTTGTACCTCTTTCAATAATATAGCATTAATGAAATAAAAAGCTAAAAAAAATGCACGAACCGTTAAAATTCGTGCATGAAATGCAGATAAGACTGCCGTTTGTAGATTAATCTGCTGCGAAAAGAGGATGCAGTGTCTGTTAGCTTTTCTTTGGCGCAGGCAGTTCATTATACATTGCTTCTAGCAAGTCTCGCAAAAATTCTTTGTCGTCAACGTTGTCTACAAGCAGCATTTCTTTTGCGCCTTCATAAGGCAGTTCAAGCAGTGCGTCCGGCATTTTTTCCTGTGCGGCTTTTACGTTTTTCACAAGAAAGCGGTCGTCATAAATTCCGCCGATAATCTTTCCTTTATAATAGATGATATATTCACCCATCATAGCTTTGCAGCTTATTTTGTCCAGCATAGAAAGCTGTTCAAGAATAAAATCCAGATATTCTTTGCTTGATGCCATTGGTTTTTCCCTTATTTTTTGCCGCTTTTGATGAAGCTGATTAATGCCTCAACATTATCAAAGTCGTCATAATCGCCGGTTATGTCTTTGCGGTGATAGACTACGCCTGCTTTTTCGTTGCGCTCAAGACAGTCCAGAAGCTCTTTTTCGCCGAAGCGTTTTGCAAACAGACTGAAACCGTATGGCTTGATTTTTTCAAGCATACCTTTTTTGCAGTCAGTTTTGCATTCAAAGCAGTGATTAAGCCCTTTTTCAAGCGAGCATTTTCTGTTAACGCACCAGCCTGTATCAGGGCACTCGCCTGAATTACAGCCATGACAATGAGTGTTTTCGCTGCATAAACAGCAGGCAAGCCCGCAGCGGGCAATTCCAAGTTCACGTTTCATATTTGCACCCTCTTGTTTTAAGCTTTTGCGTCTAATCCCAGACGGCTTTTTCGCCGGTTACAAGTTCACCCCATTTGCTTGCCCAGGCTTCTACAAAGCAGGCGGTATATGGCAGCTGCTTTTCTGCGCGCAGGCGGGCAAAATATGGCAGGCTTCCCCATGCAATAGAAATTAAGCCGTTAAAAAGGTGAAGCGGCCCTAAAACCAGTGATTGAATTGCATGCCCGTACTCATGCACACGGATAAGCTCTGAGCGTTCTGAATCTTCCGCCGGCGTAAAAATGAAAAGCCCCATGCTCAAGCCGCCGCCTGAATTCCACTGTGTGTCTATGCAGCCGCGGTACATTTTATGAGGGCATTTTCTGTTTGCAAGAAAGATTCCAAAGCCTATAAGAGTTTGAACCAATCCCCATGTACACTGAATAATGATGAAAAGAACTTTTTTAAGCATTTATTTTCCCTTAACGTTATACTTCAAAGCTTTCGGTTTTTAAATCGCAGTAATATCTGCCGGAAATTGCAGTAAATTTCAGAACACAATAGTCCGGGTCTGTAACGCCGCCCTTGTAAAAAAGCGTGTCACCGCGTTTCCAGATCATGTTTTTGCTTTCTTGGTCTGTCAGTACTTCCATAGTGCCTTTAAGCATTGCGCCCTGATATCTGATCAGGCCTTTGTGATAAAAGTATATGCTTGCTTTGGGGTTATTCTGATATTGCTTTGTCCGCATAGAAGAAGTGTTTGTTGAAAAATAAAACTCTTTTAAGCCGACGTGTTTCCGGGGCTTAAGCATAGCCTTTACATTCGGAAAATTTTCCTCATCAACAGAACAAATAAAAGCTACATTCTGCTTTTCAATAAATTTTTCAATTTTGTGAAAATCCATTTTTTCCTCCAGATATTTCCGCGGTTTATAGTTTTTCCCATTCTTCACGCGTAATCGCATAGGCATAAGAAATTTCATTTTTGGGGTCAGGGTATTCTTTGACCTTTTTCATGCCGTTTGCGAGCGCTGTGGAATAAGACCCGATGTTTGTGTATTTCATGTACGAATAAAGCTTATCATACTTTGTGTTTGTAAAAGCCCAGTCACGGCAGGCACGCGCGGCTTCTTTTGCAAAACCCCGCCGCCAGTATTTCTTATGAATATGATAACCTATTTCCGGCAGCATTTCACCATCAATGTTTTGCAGCGTAAGTCCGCAGTCGCCTATAAATTCACCTGTTTCTTTAAGCACAACCGCCCAAAGCCCGAAGCCGTACTTTTCGTAGTTTTCAAGGTTCCACTGAATCCAGCCGCGCGTCCGTTCTTCGTCAAAGGGTGCAGGGTAGTGCTGCATTGTCTCAGCATCTGACATTATCTCATAAAGTGCATCAAAATCTTCTATTGTATAGTTCCGCAAAAGCAGGCGTTCTGTTTCAATCATTTTTTTATAATAATAGGTATTAAAAGCGGACGCAATTCTTTTTTAGAAGAATTAAAGAAACTGCCTGAGGCGCTGTTATATATTTGCTTGTATTGATTTTGTAAATTATTGTAAAAATGAAATCTTTTTTATCTATTTCATTAAAAAAATATTTACTATCCGTAGAATTATGTTTATAATATAAAACAAATAAACGTTTTTATCGCAATTAAAAAATGTCTTCAGTATAAAAGTGTTAAAAAGTGCTTTTAAAAGGAGCAGTATCATGCGAAAAAGACGTGTGTCTATTTCTACAAGAATCTCAATCATCTCGGTAATTATTATCCTTGCCGTAGTCGCCATTTCTTCAGTTACAACCGGTATACTCTTTTACCAGAACAGTCTTGCAAAATTTTACGAAAGCTCGTCAGTTGCGCTTTCTGAATTTTCAGACTCAATAACAATGTTCTTTAACGCAAAAGAAGTTGAGCTGAATGTATTCGCTGAGTCTGAAGTAGTAAAAGCCGCGGACGACACAATCCATTCGTTTGTTGACGAAAAAGGCGAAATCCAGATTTTAGGCTACAAAAAAAGCCCGACTGAAGAAGCTATCCGAAAGCTGTGCAAAATTTTTGCGAAACACGATACCAACATCGCAGAAATTTACATCGGAACAAAGTGGGGTGGTTACGCCACAAACTTTGACAGTTCTATGAACGGTGGCTATGACCCGCGTAAACGCGGCTGGTACGAGACAGCGAATAAAGGCAAGGGCAAAGTTATGATTACAGACGCTTTTGCCTCAACGGTAGGCGCAACAGTTGTCGGCATAACCCGCTGTGCCTATGACAATAACGGCGACTTTATCGGTAATGCGTCTATTGAAGTTTCGCTTGATACGCTGACCCAAATTCTTGAAAGCATCAAGCTTGGAGACGGCAGTTTCCTTATGATGATACAAAAAGACGGAACAATTCTTGCGGACACAAGCGCGGCAAAAAATAACTTTAAAAACATAAGCGAAATAAATATGCCGGAATTGCAGCCGTTTTTGACGTCTGGGCAGACGAGCGGTACAGTTACAGTTGAAGGCAAAACCTATTTCACAGAATTTACCACGAATGAAAAAACCGGCTATCAGATTGTAGCCTTCAGCCCGACAGAAATTATCTTTGCGGCATATTACAAGACACTGTCAATTACAATCATTATCTGTGCAATTTTTGCCATAATTGTAGCGGCTGCAACCGCAATAATAGCTGGCAAAACTATGCGCCCTCTGTACGTTATCGGCAACAGCATAAGCGAAACTGCCGAGCAGATTGTAGAAGGCAGGGCAGACCTTTCAAAGCGCATCAACATAAAAGCAGACAACGAAATCGGCGATGTTGCAGACGGCTTCAACGTTTTCTACGAAAAACTGAGCGAAATCATCAAGAGCATGAAGCAGTCAAAGCGCGCGCTTACCTCGGCTGGTGATTCGCTTAAAAACGGAACTTCGAATGCGTCTGAAGCAATCACACAGATTACCGGCAGCATTTCTAACCTTAAAGGCAACATTGCCGCACAGAACACAAGTGTTGAGCACACAACAAAGGCAATCGGCGGAATCATTGAGCACATACGCTCGCTTGATGCGCTTGTAGGCACACAGGTAACTGTTGTTCAGACCGCTTCAACCGCTGTTGAGCAGATGATCGGCAATATCGGTGAGGTAAACACTTCAATTGACAAAATGGCTATGTCGTTCGGCTCGCTTGCACACACTGCCGAAAGCGGCGCGGCTACACAGAATAAACTTAAAGAACAGATTGGCGAAATTGAGGCGCAGTCAAAGCTTTTGAATGAAGCTAACTCAGTTATTGCAAATATTGCGGAACAGACAAACCTTCTTGCTATGAACGCCGCGATTGAAGCAGCCCATGCGGGTGAAGCCGGAAAAGGTTTCGCTGTAGTTGCGGACGAAATCAGAAAACTTTCGGAAACATCTACATCGCAGTCAAAAACAATCGGTGACCAGCTCAAACGCATTCAGGGTGCAATTGAAACTGTTGTTAACGCCACACAGCAGGGTGTTCAGGACTACACAAACCTTGCGTCAGAAATCCGAGAGACAGACATTCTTGTTCAGCACATAAAAGCCGCAATGAGCGAACAGCGTGAAGGCTCGGCACAGATTACCGGCGCGCTTCACAACATGAAGACAAGCACTGCTGAAGTTCACGAAGCTTCAAAAGACATGACAGCAGGAAGCAGCGCAATTATAGGCGAAGTTGGTACACTTCAGCATGAAACAGAGGCGATGAAGTTCAGCATGGAAGAAATGATACACGG
>CAMJMF010000170.1 GCA_946406925.1 uncultured Spirochaetales bacterium
GACTAAAAGAGACAGAGCAAATGAAATACCAATTCCTTTTTTGACCCGAATTTTATTGCCTGCACCAAAATTTTGTGCTGTAAAAGTGGTAGCTGCAAAAGAAATGCTCGCCATCGGCATGATTATAAAATGATCAAAGCGGGTAAAAACAGACCAGCCTGCCATACAGGAAGAACCAAAAGCATATACATATTTTTGCATGAATGTATTTGCAAAAGCAGTTATTGAAGATGATATTGCCCCAGGAAGTCCGATCTTCAGCATTTTTGAG
This sequence comes from uncultured Spirochaetales bacterium, assembly GCA_946406925.1. Taxonomy (GTDB): domain Bacteria; phylum Spirochaetota; class Spirochaetia; order Treponematales; family Treponemataceae; genus UBA1240. Next base: position 272 of record CAMJMF010000170.1, read on the forward strand.
AAAAGCGCAGAATCAATTTTAAGTTCTTTTAGAGAAAGCTTATAAACTTCGTTCGTAAAAATTAAAGAGCAGAAAACAGGAATAACTGAAACTGCTTCTGAAATTACAGTCGCCCACGCCGCGCCTTTTACTCCAAAATCAAAGACAACTACAAAAACAAAATCCAGAATGATATTTACAAGGCTGCTGAAAATCAGGAAATAAAGTGGCCTTTTAGAATCTCCCAGAGCACGCAGAATTCCTGAACCCATATTGTAGAAAATCAGAAATACAATTCCTAAAAAATAAATCTTAAGATAAGCCTTTGGCTGCTCAAAAACTTCTGGTGGAACTCCAATCATATGCAGCATGAGTGGTGAACAGACTAAGCCTGCGACTGTCATAAAGAGGCTTATTAAAAAGGAACTCATTAGTGCTGTATGGACGGCTTTTCTTAAACTGAGAATATTTTTTGAGCCGAAGCATTGTGATATAACAACCTGCGCTCCTGTAGCAAACCCGTTAAAAAAATTAACAATAGTAAGAACGAGCTGGCTGGTAGAACCGATTGCAGCAAGAGCGTCTTTTCCGAGAAATCGACCTACTACAAAACAGTCTGCTATACTATAGAGCTGCTGAAAAATATTTCCAATAAACAAAGGCAGTGCAAAACAGATAATCTGCGGAAGGATTGCTCCCTGCGTCATATCTGTTAATGCAGCTTCTTTAGTCTTATTTTGCATCTTTATTCAGACCTGAACATCAGCAAAACCGGGTGGTTATCGCGAATATTGTCTCTAATTTGTTTTGTCATTTCTTCCTCACTAGTAATTCCATTTAATCAGATGTTTTTTCGCAACATTAATAAGTGAGTTCAGTCCTGTTACAACAAAACCAATAAAGAAAATACCTGCAATCGCTTTTGTATAATTCGCAAAATTGAGTGACATTCTTACATAAAAGCCCATGCCTGAATCTGCACCAAGCATTTCAGCTGCTGTAAGTGTCATTAATGCAGAAGCAAGATGAATTGGCAGCCCGTTTATAATACGTGGAAGGTTAAACGGAATAATTATTTTAAACAGAATCACCGGTGTAGAAAGATTGAGGACTTTTGCAGAATTGACAATTCTGCCTTCAACAAAAGCTGTATTGTTTATTGAGCCCATGAATGTACTCCAGAAGTTTGTAAGGAAAATTACAAAAATTGAAGCCATGCGGAAAGTCGGCATTATCAGCACAACGTATGGTGTGTATATAAGAGGCGGAACGGTAGAAACAGCTTTTGCGATAGGATAAACTGCTTTTGTAAGCCGCGGATTCCAGCCGACAAGTGTGCCGAGAATAACGGCTGAACCAATCGCACTTATCATTCCCACAATCAGAAGATACATAGAGCTGAAGAAACCCTCAGTTATCATCTTCCAGTCTTGCACAAAAACGTAGAACACATTTTCAAGTGCAGGTACAAAAACAAACGGAAAAAGATTAAGTCTGGAAACAAGAAGTTCCCAGATGAATGTGATAAAGAACACAAAACCTGCGATGTCTTTCGCCTGACGCCTTTTCTTTTCATTTCCAGCCTGTATCAGAAAGAAGATTTCCGATGCCAAAAGTACAGCAAAAAACACTGTAGGTCTTTTCAGCCCAATCCGCATTTCTGCGGCGTATTTACTAGGCAGAAAAAAACAGGCAATAGTAAGCAGAAAAAACAAATTTGCCGCATTAAAAACCAAATCAAGATGAACTTTTTTACTCATATACCTTCTCCTCCCGGCTGTACAACATCATGCTCACCGTCATAGAACAGATTTTTCAGTTTTTCGTTTATTTCACTGTATTCTTTGCACATGTAAATATCTTTGCGTATACGCGGCCGCGGAATACGCACATCAAGCACCTCATGTATTTCTTTTGGAACCATAAAAACAATTCTGTCTGCAAGAAAAATTGCCTCGCTTAAGTCGTGTGTTACAAACACTACAGTTTTCTTCTTTTCATCGCTGCGCCAAAGTGACAGCAGAAGTTCCTGTAAATTTTCGCGGATTTTCGCATCAAGCGCGCCAAAAGGTTCGTCCATTAGCAGAATCTGCGGATTGCAGGCTAGAGCGCGCGCAATGGCAACACGCTGCTGCATTCCGCCAGAAAGCGACCCCGGCAGTTTGTCCTCAAAGCCTTTAAGATTAACTTTCTCAAGATATTCCTGCGCAATTTCAAGCGAATCACGCTTGCTCAGCTTTTTTGTTTTTTTATTTGTCTCATAAACAGCAAAAGCAATGTTCTGTTTTGCAGTCATCCAAGGAAAAAGCGAATAATTCTGGAACACAACTGCGCGCTCTGTTCCAGGACCTGTAACAGCTTTTCCGTTTATGAGCACTTCGCCGTCAGAAGCCTTGTTGAGTCCCTCAAGCACGCCAAGAAGCGTAGATTTACCACAGCCGCTTGAGCCGACAATGCAGATAAATTCACCTTCTTTAATAGAAAGATTTATGTTTTTAAGCGCGGTATATGACGTTTCTTCGTTTTCATATATCATGCTCAGATTTTTTATTTCTATTATTGATTCACTCATGCTCACCTCCGAGAACATCTTCAAGCACTTTTAAAAATCCACGGTTTTCTTCAGGCGTTCCGATTGTAAGCCGGATCATTGTCGGAAAACCGTATTCAGCTCCGCCGCGTACCAAAAAGCCTTTCTTTAAGATTTTTTCAACTATTTCAGACGAAGGCTGCCCAATGTCAAAAAATATAAAGTTCGTATTTGAAGGAACATAGCTGAAACCCAGACGCTTGAATTCTTTGTAGTAAAACTCTTTCTGCGTTTTTGCGTTTTCGAGCGTCTTCTTTTTGAAGTCACCGTCATCAATTGAAGCCAAAGCCGCAAGCTGTGCAAGCATATTCACATTTGAAGGAATGCGGATTTTGTTTATTATGCTTACAAAGTCAGTACTGCCTATTGCATAGCCGATTCTAAACGAGGCAAGACCTTCAAGTTTTGAGAAAGTTCTGAAAATAGCGATATTGTCATGTTTTTTTAGCAGTGCAATTGAGTCTGGAAAGTCAGGCTCTGAAACAAAATCAACATAAGCTTCATCAAGAATTACCAGAATGTCGTTTCTGATTTTAGAAAGAAACGATTCAAGTTCAGATGCAGTAAAAATAGTGCCTGTCGGATTATTCGGGTTGCAGAGCCAGATGATTTTTGTCTTTTTGCTGACACTTGAAGCAATTGCATTTAAATCAACGTGAAAATCTCTGACAGGTACGCCGGTATACGTTGCGCCTAAAATTTGCGTTACAGATTTATACCAGCCGAAGCTAGGAACTGCACCGATTGTCTCATCACCTCTTTCAAGATAAGCAATTGCCGCAAGATAAATCAACTCAAAAGAGCCGTTACCAAGAACAATATTATCTGCTGTAACGCCAAGTTTGTCAGACAGGCGCTTCCGCAATTCAAATGCACTTCCATCAGGGTACTGAGAATTTGCCTTTTTTATTGCCTCAAAAACTTTTTGGGAAAAACCGAGCGTGTTTTCATTGGCTGCGAGTTTTGTGATTTTTTCAAGTCCATATTCCCGCTTTAATGTTGCAACGCTCCGGGCAGCCTTATACGGCGGAATCTTTTCAAGAACTTCTCTTGGTTTTACGCTCATTTCTGCCCCCTGAATTTTTTTACAAGTCCGTCCGCTTTTTTTAGTGCAGCCTTTATGGCTTCTTCATTTTTATACGGAACATAATCAAAAATTGCAGGTATTTCCTTTTTAAGAAAATCCAAATCAGATTCAGAAATCTTAAAATCGTCCAAAGTCCAGTCGTTCCCGTACTTTGAAAAAATCTCAATAGTTTTCAGAATTTCTTCTTCGCTTTTGTTTTCAAGAACGAGCTGTGCCAAAATGCCGAACGCAACTTTTTCGCCATGAAGCTTTATATTTGTGTGATGAAACAATGTTGAAGTATGATAAAACGGATGAGCAAAGCTGTAATGTCCGTATTCTCCGCGGAAACTGCCTGCAAAGCCCGCAAGATAGATGATTGCATCAACTACGTTGCGGGCGGCCTGTCCGAAGATTCCGCGTTCAGCTTCGGAAATGGCAGTGAGCGTATCCCTCTCCAGATTGGCAAATGCTATTTCTGATGCTTTTAGCGCAATCTGAGAAGGCACATCCTCAGGATAAAATTCCGTTGTAGGACGGATTTCGTAAAATTTTGCGAATGTGTCCACAATTCCTGAAAACAGGTAGCGCTTTGGTGCTGTAAAAATCACTTTAGGGTCTGCAATTACAAGTTCTGCCGATTTTCTGTTCAGGCGGGCTTTTACATATCCGCCTTCATCGTCATACTGAATTGTAACCGCCGCCCAAGCTGCACAGGTAGCCGCAACTGTCGGAACAGCAACAACCGGCAGCGAAAGAATGTCGCCTGTTGCCTTTGCCGTATCAAGCACCCTGCCCCCGCCTATTCCGATTATAAAATCAGCGTTTATGGCGCGTGCTTTTTTTGCGAAAGAATCAAACTGATTCTGCGAAGGAAAGCCGGAAAAAATTTCTATATTTTCTGCTGAAATTCCGTTTTTTGAAAGCGACTTAAAAAAAACAGAACCAGCTGCATCTTTCGCTTTATTTCCGGCAATAATCAGCGGATTTTTTCCTATTTTTGAAATATATGTTCCTGCATTTGAAATACTGCCTGCTTCGTTTATATAAGTCTGCGGAGTTTTAACTGTTATCATGCTGCTCACCTTTTAAGGCTGTTATAAAGCCGTATAATTTTTCTCAAAATCCGGGTATTTATTGTTGTGCTCTATGAAATAATTCCACATATCTTTGTAGAATTTTTCTTCAGGAAATTGCGCAATTACTTCTTTAAGAGCGTCCGCATAAACTGAAATATTGTAGAATTCATGGAGCTCCAGCCCTTTTGGAACATAATCCCAGTCGAGCAGAATCTGATAATCACCAAGCACACCGTTAAAATCTGGATCAGGATTATATCTTGCACCCTGGCTTGTTTCCGGGCTGTAATATGTTCTTCTGACATAATCTTCATCTTGATGTGTTGCCCGTACAATTGAATCTACAGCAAGCTTTTCGTTTTCAAGATAGATTTTAAATGCGCGGATTTCGCCTTTCAGCAGACGCTTGTATGCTTCTTCATTGTTCTTGAATGAAGTTCCGTTTGCAACCTGACGGCAGCATACATAATCTTTCTGAAGGTCAACTTCCGGAAAAAGATATACAACACCCTGCGATTCAGCACTTTCTACATAAGATGAACTTACAAAAGCAATGTCGATTGCACCTTTTGAAACAGCGGCAATCAGCGGTTCGTTGCTGTCGTAGAATTTGTATTTAACTTCATCGTCAATTTTAAAGCCGTATTCTTCGCGGAGAACATATTTTGAAACAAGCTCTGATGTTGAAAACAGTTTTACACCGATTGTCTTGCCTTTCCAGTTATGTATGTCGCGCACTTCGTCAGCAACATTTTTATTTGCCATTACAGCCATTCCGCCGGTAAGTGTTCCGCCAAAAAGAATTTCGTCTGAGCCTTGTGCGCCATAGCTTAAATGCGGTACAAGCTCAAATGTCAAAAAGTCAAGTTTGCCTGCTGCTACAGCTTCAAAAGAACCTGAGCGGTCTACGATTTGAGTTTCAATTTTAAGGTTATATTCTGAAAAATAGCCTTCTTCGTCTGCAATCTGTACAAGCGGACTGATGAACGGACTTGTTGCCTGCTTTCCCTGAGTCAGTTTGTACTGTACTGATGTGCTTTCTTTTTTGCCGTTACAGCCTGAACATATAAAAGCCATTGCCATAAAACCAAATAAACCTGCGTTTCTTACTAATTTTTTCATTTTTTGCTCCTCTTGAGGCT
>CAMJMF010000171.1 GCA_946406925.1 uncultured Spirochaetales bacterium
TCTGCAGAGCTTCGCTGCCAGAAACTACGGCGTCGCGCGATTTCTCGGCTAGGTCTGTAACATGCTTGATTTTTTCGCCTATATTATTAGCAAGTTCAGTTGAATCATGCATTGTAGCAACAATTTCTTTTACAGCGGCAGACTGGCTCTGGCTGTTTTCAGCATTCTGCTTTGTTGCATCGGCAAGGTTCTGTGTTTCTGCAAGCAGGTTATTGCTCACATTTCTTTCAGAAATCTGAATTCTTTTTACGATTGTTATGTAGACTACGGCACATGCGGCAAAATTCAAGATTCCGCCGATTACCGCGTACAGTAGAAATTTATTGGTTGCGTTCACGCCGGGGTTTTTCAGCAGATGAAACGGAACAGTTACCATGTTCATTACAGAAACGTATACTGATGCGCCTACCGCAATATTCTGAACAGACGAAAGGTTGTCGCTAACCTTGATGCCGATTGACCTCATGCACTGCGCCATGTGCAGGCGTTTTACAAGCACATTGTTCATTGTGTAGCACATAAAGCCGATGCCCACTGACTGCAATTCAATAATAAGGAAGGTCACAATTTCGAAAGGTGCAGAACCTTTTATTGCAGAAATTATTGCCGTAGAGCCTGCGCCCACAAGAAAGCCCACAACATGAGCCACTATGATTACAGTGTCATATTTTTTGTAGCCTTCCCAGCAGGCTTCAATGTCTTTTTCGGTAAGAGAAGTCTTGTCCTGTCTGCCTTTTTCAATGATTGCGTCAAATTTGGTAAGAACAGGCCACTGAACAAATGCACAAATCAAAATCAAGACAAATGTTATAAGAACGGTCGGTACACAGCCCAGAATTATTTCTGCCGGGGATTCATAGATAAAGCCATAGTGATAGATTCTGAGAACAAAAACCCCGATGTATGTGGTTGTGCAGATAAGTGATAAAAACCGTTTGAAAGTGTTCATGCAGCCTCCGTGCTTTTTGCCGAAAAGTGATGGAAAACAGATAAATTATTTTACCACAGCAAAACTGGCAAAGCAAACTTTTTCAGTCATAGAATTTTAGGCGGAATGCTCCGCACTTTGAGAGGTTGAGTTAATTTGCTAAAATGCGGCTCTGCTCATGCGGGTTACAATTTCGCTTACGCTGTCGCGGTTAATGCCGGAATAGTTCACAACAAAGCTTTCGCCCTGGCGGGCTTGTTCTTCGGGCTGAGCGTAGTAATAATCAGACAGAAGCTGAATGTTTATGCCTGAAGCCTTCCACTTTTTTTGAATTTCGTGTGCGTCAAAGCCTTCTTTGAGCGTTAAAAGAAAATGAAGCCCTGAGTTTTCCTCGTGAATGGAACATATTTCAGAAAGACTGGAATTTTCAAGAGCCGTAATCAGGTTGTTTCTAAGACTGCGGTAATAGTTTTTCATTCTGTTGATGTGCTTCTCGTAGCTTCCGTCTTCTATAAACCTTGCAAGCGTAAACTGCTCAAAACTTGAAACTTGGCACGAATAAAAGCCGAGCTTCTCGGAAAACGGCTGCACAAGTTTCTGCGGCAGAACCATGTAACTGATTCTGAATGAAGGGGAGAGCGTTTTTGAAAACGTATTGATGTAGATTACGCGGTCCTGCCGGTCAATGCTCTGCAAAGTCGGGAGCGGTTTTCCTGTAAAGCGGAATTCGCTGTCGTAATCATCTTCTATTATATAGCGGCTTTTTTCGAGGTACGTCCACTGCAGGAGTTCCGTCCGGCGTTTAAAATTCATTATAATTCCAGTTGGAAAATGATGCGAAGGCGAAACATGAACAACGCCGGCATTTGCCTTCTGCAGCTCGCTTACAACAATTCCGGAGCTGTCTATTTTTACTGGAATACATTCGGTGCCGTTCAGGCGGAAAATTTCTGCCGCCTTGTGGTAGCCCGGATTTTCTACAGCAAAGACTTTTTCTCTGCCCAGAAATTGAACCAGCATAGAATAAAGCGATTCTGTTCCTGCGCCGATTATCACATGATTTTCGTTTACGTTCATATTGCGGAAGTCTTTTAAATGGCGGCAGATTGCACGGCGCAGTTCTATTGTGCCGAAAACATCGGTACGCTTCAAAAGCCGCTCGTTTTCAGAAGCCAAGATTTGCCGCATAGTTCTTGACCAAAGCGTAAACGGAAACTTGCCCGGAACGGCGGCGTTGCTCGTAAAATCAGCGAAAAAACTGCCTGTCTGTGGCTGTGCAAAGCGCGCCTTTTCTTGGGGCAGGGCAGGGGCGTTTTTCTTTAAGTGGTTTGCAATATCTGAAACAAAAAAGCCCTTCTTTTCAATTGAAAAAATAAAGCCCTCGTCAATAAGCTGTGAATATGCGTTCTGAACGGTAATCACGCTCACGCCAAGATGAAGGGCAAGCGCGCGTTTAGACGGCAGCTTTTCGTTTTCGCTAAGCACTCCGTCAAGAATCTGCTTTTTAATAGAAGAATATAGAAAATCTGTGAGGCTCATGTCCTGACGTTGGGCAAAATCAATTGTTATCATAAATCTGATTATATAAAACTTATTCAATTTTGAATATATTCATAATACCAGATTGCTGTTATTATTTGAAAAAATCCTAGAAGAAAGAAAAGGTGAAAAAATGGATAAACGGTTGCTTACAATTCAAGACATTTCTTGTGTCGGTCAGTGCTCTCTTACGGTTGCACTTCCGGTTATTTCTGCCTGCGGAATAGAAACAGGGATTCTTCCCAGTTCTGTGCTTTCAAATCATACGGGCGGTTTTTCCGGCTGGACTTTTCATGACCTTACCGAAGACATGCCCAAGATTCTGGAACGCTGGCTTTTAGAAAAGGTCAGTTTTGATGCATTTTATACGGGCTATGTTTCAAAAGCCCAGATTCCTTTTATTCTGGATATAATGGAAAAAGCCGCGCGTTCGGGTGCACTCCGCATTGTTGACCCTGTTATGGCAGATAACGGAAAGCTTTATGCCGGTTTTGACGCTGATTTTCCTGATGAGATGAAAAAGCTCATTAAGGGCGCTGATGTTATAATGCCGAATCTTACAGAAGCCGCTTTTCTTTTGAAGCAGCCTTATGTTGCCGGCGGTTATGATGAAGCTTATATTGAAAAGATGTGCCGCGACCTTTTTGATCTTGGCGCAAAAAATGTGATTATAACTGGTGTCAGCTTTGAGCCTGCAAAACTGGGCGTTGCAGTTTATGACGGCAAAAAAGTTCAATATTACTTTAACGAAAAACAGGCTGTCAGTGCCCATGGAACTGGCGACCTTTATGCTTCTGTGGTTGCCGGCAGCCTTCTGCGTGGAAAAACTCTGCTTGAGGCAGCAAGTCTTGGCGCAGACGTTGTGATTGAAGCAATAAAACTCACAGCCGGCGACAAAGACCACTGGTACGGCGTAAAATTTGAAAAAGCTCTCCCGTACCTCATCCAGCGCCTCAGCTGATAGTGCTGGGCGGTGTCTGCTGTGGGCAGGGAAGCGGGCAGAATCAGACAAAAGCGGGTAGAAGCAGGCTGCCCATAAAAAAACGCCGGCGCTGGCTGCTGCCAGAACTGGCGTTTTAGACGGGCGGCTTTTACTTGTACCAGCCGTTTATTGTGTCCAGCACAAAATCTTCCGGCCCTGAAATAATGATGCGGACATTTTTGCCGTGTTTTTCGTATTTAAATGTTGCATCACTACCGCTTTTCATAGCATTGCAGAAATATTTAGAAATCTCAGAAGCTTCATCTGCATCCATTACAAAGTCAAGAACAGAACAGATTCTATTGGTTTTCTTTTCTGTGTCTGCCATAAAGTCATAGACTACAGCGTTTGTCTTTGACTTTATGCCTGGTGCAACATTCGGATTTGAAAGAAATGCATCAATTTCTTCAGCTGAAAACTGCCATATTCCGTTGATTTTCTCTCCGTTAAGGTGCCCCATTGTAATAAAGTTCCGCAAAGAACGTGTTGTAAAGCCAGAAATAACCGCAAGTTCATTAATATTATAATAATTCTTTTCCATAGTGATTCTCCTAATACACATGTTTTTATAAGTGTTGTTTTGTTCCGGAACTGTCTTTAGTATAGTTCAGTATTATAGGCGAATCAATTTGAAATATCGCGAGTTTTTCATAGCGAATACAGAGCTTCTAGTTTGTCGCGGCACTGAATAAACTGCTTAGTCAGGGCTGGATCAAAATGGCTTCCGGCAGATTCGCTGATTATTTCAAAGGCTTTGTCAAAGCTGAAGCTTTCTTTATAGCATCTTTTGCTTACAAGCGCATCAAAAACATCAGCCAGAGCCATTATGCGCGCTTCAAAAGGAATCTGCTCACCGGCAAGTTTTTCCGGATAGCCCTGACCGTTCCATTTTTCGTGATGATAATGAGCAACATTGATTGCAAGCTTTTTGAAATCAGCATCATCGACTTCTTTTAAAACTTCGCCTACAATGCGGGCACCTTCCGCGGAGTGCATTTTCATTTTTTCGTATTCTTCATCAGTGAATTTGCCGGGCTTTTGAAGAATTGCATCTGGAACGGCGATTTTTCCAAGATCGTGCATAGGTGCGGCTTTTATAACATCATTACAGAATTTTTCAGAAAGCGCAGAATATTCTGGCTGGGTTTTCAAATAATCCACAAAGATTCTTACGCAGCTGCTTGTCCGTTTAATGTGTCCGCCTGTTGAATTATCGCGGCTTTCAACCATGGTTGCCATTCCGGTTAAAATTGAATTCTGCACAGCGAGCAGCTTTTTGTTATTCATATCGATTGATGTAATCATGTCGTTGAAGGTGTCGGCAAGTTCACCAAACGAATCGTTGCTTACAATTTTGACATGTTCCGTATAATCGCCTTTTTTTACTTTTTCAGTTCCTTCTTTTAGTTTTTTCAAAGGAGAAGAATAGTAGTGCCCGAAAGTGATGAGGATAACAATATCAAGCACAAAGATTATAAGAAGAAAAACCAGTATCCTGATATCAGATTCTTTTATATTTGTTCTTATGGTGGTGACATATGCAAAAGTTATAAAGCATATTGGAAACACACTTACAGAGATATAAAAAACTGTGAACAGAAATGAGTTAGAAGGTTTAATCAGCCCTGGCGTAGATGCAATTTTTCCATTTGGAAAAAAGCGCGGCAGAAAAATCTTCCGGTGCAAGGTTTCCATTATAAAAAATCCAAGCGTAAAACTAAAAAGGCATTCCAAAATTACATATGTAGCTGAAACAATCAATATGTTTTTAATGGAAATATCAAAATATTTCTTAGAGACTAAAAGAGTAAGCACTTCTGCAAAAAAATAATAAACCCAGCCGCTTATACTTAAAGAGGCATAAGCAACAGGCAGATTAATAAACCGTTTTTGAACGTTTTGTTCATTTATTGTTAGTGCATAAAGAAAGCATGAAGAAATAGGAATTATATAACAGAAAGAAGTAATAATAGAAACTATTATGTGGTGCTGTGCAAGAATGCTTTGCCAGATAGCATAATTTTGTGTTTCTCGGTTTATTGATGTAGAAACAGGAATAGAAGAACCAATATAGTTTGCAACAAATACTACTAATCCATATAAACAAAAAATATACCATGCATTTTTTCTATTTATTTTCATAGCTTAATTATATCAGATAAGTTTGAAAATCACTATAATCTGATTTGTGTGGTGATATTACACATTACCAGGGAAAACGAACTCCAGCTTTTCTTTTGCGATTTCAACTAGGCGCATTATTGTGCTGACAGGGGTTGGACCGCGGTCTGTAAGCTTGAATGCCGGGAAAAATCTTGTGATGTGAAGCGGAATCTTTTTGTTGTATTGCTTTTCAAGGCTTGCAACCCAGGCGGAAAGCTCACGCATTTCGTCTTCGCTGTCGTTTTCACCGGGAATAATCAGCGTGGTAAGCTCTACGTGGCAGGTCTGAACCGCGCCCTGGATAAAGTCTTTGACCATCTGAAAATCGCCGTCGAGCAGGTTTTTGTAAAAGCTTGCGGTAAAGGCTTTGAGGTCGATGTTCATGGCGTCTATATATGGCGCGATTTGTTCGAGCACTTTGTGCGTAGCCGTTCCGTTTGTTACAAGAACATTCTGCATTCCGGCTTCTTTTGCAAGCTTT
>CAMJMF010000172.1 GCA_946406925.1 uncultured Spirochaetales bacterium
GCTTATATCAATTAAGATATAATAAGCTCCCTGTGGTACGGTGTGCTTTATTCCAAGCGAATCAAGTCCGTTTAAAAAGAGGTTGCGTTTTTCGGTGTATTTCTGCTGTAATTCCCTGTAATATTCATCTCCGAATTTTAAGCCTGTAACAGCGGCTTCCTGAAGAGGTGCTGCAGCGCCGACTGTCAGAAAATCATGTACTTTTTTTATTCGTTCTGTAATTTCAGCATTTGCCTGTGTATAGCCCAATCTCCAGCCGGTAATCGAATAAGTCTTTGAAAGAGAGTTGCATGTTATTGTGCGGTCTGCCATTCCAGGAAGACTTGCCATATAGGTGTGAACATTCGGCTTATAAAGAATATGTTCGTAAACTTCGTCGGTAATTACAAAGGCATCATATTTTTTTGCAAGATCTGCAATTATCATAAGCTCTTCACGTGAAAAAACTTTGCCGCACGGATTTGAAGGATTGCACAAGATTATTGCCTTGGGTTTCTGGCGGAAAGCATCCTCAAGAATTTCCGGATTAAAATTAAATTCAGGCGGATTCAGCGGCACGTAAATTGGTTCTGCACCGCTTAAAATTGTGTCTGCACCGTAGTTTTCATAAAAAGGCGAAAACACAATGACTTTATCGCCGGGGTTTGCAACGCTCATCATTGCTGCCATCATAGCCTCGGTAGAACCGCAGGTGACGGTCAGCTCAGAATTCGGGTCTACATCAAGCCCGGAAAAGTGCCGGATTTTTGCCGCAAGCGCCTCGCGGAAGTTCTGTGCGCCCCATGTAACAGAATACTGGTGAAAATCTTCGCGTGTAACTTCGGCAAGTCTGTCCAAAATTTCGCGCGGCGGCTCAAAATCGGGAAAACCCTGCGAAAGGTTTACTGCTCCATATTGATTTGAGATGCGCGTCATTCTTCTGATTACGCTGTCTGTAAAATTTGCTGTTCTGTCTGAAAGTTGCGGCATTTTTTGCTCCACCAATTGTTTTAATAGGTTATACAAAAAAATCACATTTTTTTCAAATGAAAATCGCAGACCTGCTTAATAAAACCGGCAATTTCTCTAATCATGGAAATTCGCCGCCCTATAAGTCCATGCTCTGTCGGATATTCTACAAGCTTCTGCAAAGCATCTGTCTTGTGCGCCGCAAGCTTATTCCATAAAGGCAGAATCATTTCATCAATCGGCGAAACTGAATCGTATTTGCCGGCAAAAACCAGAATATTTTTGTCTTTTACATGTTCAAAAGCATTCGGATGGCTTATTTCGTTGCGGTGCTGTGAAACATCGTCATAAATTACATCAATTCCGTCAGAATGCAAAATGCGCCCCTCTTCTAAAAGTGAACGGAGATACACTTCCTTGTCGCAGTTCAAATAGCGGGTCGGATCATAAGGCGTGAGCATAATCATTCCCGCAATCCAGTCAAGCTTTTTACCGGCATTCAAAGAAGAGTTTGCGCCCATGCTGTGCCCGAGCAGAAAAATCTTATTCGGGTTTACGTTGTGCTTTTCAGTGAAACTTTCTGAATGTGCATAAAGCGCAAGATTGTATGCATCTTCTATACAGTTTGAAATAAGATACTTTCCCTGACTGCCCCATGCTCCACGGTGGTGCGGCACAAGAACAACACAGCCTATTCTGCAGAGCGCGTGAGAAATATCATCGTTCCGGGCAGTTCCCGGAAAACCATGAAGCATGATGACACATGGGCGAGGCTCTGAAAATTCACTTGAAGGCCACATAATCTCGCCATAAATATGAGAACCGTTTGAAATAAAATCCAGCGTAGAATAGTCAGGCAGAGCAGAAGGATTCAGTTCTGTGGGGTCTTCAAAAAGATAGTCTGTATTAATCATGTGCAAACTCCAAAAATATAAACACGATGAAAACCTATAAAATATCAGATAATCATCAAATGTTAGAATAATTTTTAATACCTAGCAAGTCAATAGGTATTAAAAATCTAATTCTCATTATTCCCTTTTTTCATAAAATCTACTATATTTATAGGTATATGGATTTTGGTTTTATTCAAAAAGTTATTCCAATGTATCTGCAGGCGGCCTGGCTTACACTTCGGCTCGCCCTCATAGGAATTCTTTTATCCCTCGTGGTAGGACTGATTTGTGCGCTTATCAAGTTTTATAAGGTGCCGGTGCTTCGTCGTATTGCTGGTGCCTATATTGAACTTTCGCGCAACACACCTCTGCTTATCCAGCTTTTCTTTTTGTATTTTGCCTTTCCCCGCATGGGCATAAAGCTCAGCTCAATTCAGTGTGCGATTATAGGTCTTACATTTCTCGGTGGTTCATACATGGAAGAGACCTTCCGTTCCGCCCTTGAATCAGTTTCAAAAATTCAGATTGAAAGCGCGCAGTGCATCGGGCTTACACCGCGGCAGGTTACTCAATATGTAATTCTGCCGCAGGCGGTTTCGGTTTCTATTCCGGGTTTTTGCGCAAATGTCATGTTCATGATAAAAGAGACTTCGGTTTTTTCAGCGGTTGCGCTTGCCGACCTTATGTACATTGCAAAAGACTTAATCGGACTTTATTACAAAACGGACGAGGCATTGACCCTGCTTTGCATTTCGTATTTTATTCTGCTTCTTCCGGTTTCACTGATTGCGGCTTATGCCGAAAGGAGGCTGCGCTATGCACAGTTCGGAAGCCGCTAACGCTATCATTACCGCATTCAGCGTGCTCACAAAGGGCACAAACTTTATGCGTCTTTTTGGCGGGCTTTGGGTCACAGTCTGGATTGCGCTTGTTTCGGTTGCATTGTCAATTGTGCTCGGAATCTTTTTCGGTATGCTGATGACTGTCAAAAACCGCGCTGTAAAAATCATCTGCAAGCTCTACCTTGAAATTATGCGGATTATGCCGCAGATGGTTCTTCTTTTCATTGCCTATTACGGGCTTACGCACATGTTCAATATTTCGCTTAGCGGAGAAGCGGCAAGCATTCTTGTTTTTACGCTTTGGGGCACAGCCGAAATGGGCGACCTTGTGCGCGGTTCTTTGGAAAGTGTGCCGCGTCATCAGTATGAAAGCGGCCGGGCAATCGGGCTCACAGAACGTCAGGTTTTCTTATACATCATTATTCCGCAGACAATCCGCAGCCTGATTCCACTTTCAATGAACCTGATTACCCGCATGATAAAAACAACTTCGCTGGTTGTATTTGTCGGCGTAATAGAAGTTGTAAAAATCGGTCAGCAGATTATCGAAGCAAACCGACTCACAGTTCCAACCGCCAGCATCGCAGTTTATTTTGTAATCTTTATGATGTATTTCTTCGTGTGCTGGCTGCTTAATTTAGGAGCTCGTGCAATTGAGAGGAGACAAAAATAATGGCATTACTTGAACTTAAAAATATAAAGAAGTCTTTCGACCAGAATGTAATTCTAAAAGACCTTTCCCTCTCTGTAGAAAAAGGCGATGTTATCGTAATACTAGGCCCATCCGGTTGCGGAAAGTCTACGCTGCTCCGCTGCATCAACGGACTCGAAACAATTCAGGGCGGCGAAATCCTCCTCGACGGCGAAGTTATTTCAAACCGCAAAAAAGACATGCATCTTATCCGCCAGAAAATCGGAATGGTTTTCCAGAGCTACGATTTGTTCCCTCACCTCAATGTAATGAAAAATCTTTTGCTTGGTCCAAAGCATGCACATGAACTGAACCTGAACATGGCTGATGTAGAAAAAGAAGCTGAGGCCTGGCTTGAACGCGTTGGCCTTGCTGATAAAAAGTATGCATACCCGCGTCAGCTTTCCGGCGGCCAGAAGCAGCGTGTTGCAATTGTCCGCATGCTCTGTCTTCATCCGGAAGTAATGCTCTTTGATGAAGTAACTGCAGCCCTCGACCCTGAAATGGTTCGCGAAGTTCTCGACGTAATGATGGATCTTGCTAACGATAAAAAGACCATGCTGATTGTAACTCATCAGATGCAGTTTGCCCGCGCCGTAGCCGACAAAATCGTATTTATGGACGGCGGCGAAATTGTAGAAATCAGCACACCTGAAGAATTTTGGACAAACCCGAAAACCGACCGTGCCAAAAAGTTCTTGAGCAACTTTGAATTTGAAAGCCGCAAAAAATAAAACCTGCATTGCCTTACGGCAACCCTCGCCCGCAACCTCGGAAAAATCACAGATTTTTCCGAGACTCACCTTGAAACTCACCTCGTGAGTTTCATTGCCTTACGGCAACCGGCTACCTACCTATTGACATAGTAGGTAATGAAGTGTTATAAGTAATCATCTTGAAAATCAAACTTGAGAGGTGATTATATGAACAAATCATTTAAGACAATTATTGCTGCTGCACTTATTGCACTTGCAGCTGTTTCTGCATTTGCAAAACCTAAGGCAAAATACAGAACTGTAGAACAGATTAAAAAGAGCGGAACAATCAAAATCGCTGTTTTCAGCGACAAAAAACCGTTCGGCTATGTTGACGAGTTCGGCAAATACCAGGGCTACGATGTTTACTTTGCAGAGCGCATTGCAAAAGACCTCGGTGTAAAAGTTAAGTATGTTCCGGTTGAAGCTGCCGCCCGTGTTGAAGTTCTTGAAACAGGCAAAGTTGACCTTGTTCTTGCAAACTTTACTGTAACACCTGCCCGCGCAGAAAAAGTAGATTTTGCACTTCCATACATGAAGTGTGCTCTAGGTGTTGTATCTAACGACAAAGATCTTATTACAAAGCCTGAAGATTTGAACGGCAAGACTTTGATTGTTTCTAAAGGAACAACAGCAGAAACTTACTTTACAGAAAACTATCCGCAGGTAAATCTTTTGAAGTTTGACCAGTATTCAGAAGCTTATAACGCACTGCTCGACGGCCGCGGCGTAGGTCTTTCTACAGACAACACAGAAGTTCTTGCCTGGGCAATCGAAAACCCGGGCTTCTCAGTCGGCATTGAATCGCTCGGAAGCCTTGACACAATCGCTCCGGCTGTTTCAAAGGGCAACACTTCGCTTTTGAACTGGCTCAACAGCGAGATTAAGTCGCTCGGCAAAGAGAACTTCTTCCACGCAGACTACGAAGCTACTCTCCGCGCTGTTTACGGTCCAAAATCAGATGCTGATTCGCTTGTAGTTGAAGGCGGCGAGCTTTAATTCTAGCTTAGCACCGCAGATACGCTAATCTTTAAGTGGTGGTTTTGACAGGTTCAGCCACCACTATTTTTATATGCTTAAGTATAAAGCGGGAGAAAAATGGAAGAGATACGCTTTGCAACTATTGAAGATGCTGAAAAAATCGCTGAACTTGAATTGCTTTGTTTTCCAGTTGAAGAAGCTGCAACTTATAGCTCAATAAAAGAAAGGATAAAGACTTTTCCAAACCATTTCTGGCTTTTGTTTGACTGTAATGAGAATGGCTCAGAAAAAGAACTTGTTTCATTTATTAATGGCATGACGACAAATGAAAGAAATTTGCGCGATGAAATGTACGCAGATTCAGGCTTGCATAACGAAAACGGCTACTGGCAGATGATTTTTGGAGTTGACACAAGACCAGATTATCAGCATAAGGGCTTTGCAACAAAACTGATGAACCGCGTAATTTCTGATACAAAGCAGAATGGCAAAGCTGGAATTGTATTGACCTGCAAAGAAAAACTCCGCGGTTTCTATGAGAAATTCGGATTTGTAAGCGAAGGGGTATCAGATTCAACTCATGGCGGAGTTGTCTGGCTTCAGATGCGCCTGACTTTTGAAATACACTAACATAGCAGCGGAAGTAAAAATCCAGACAACAGGATATGCTGTTGCGACAATCCAGAAAGAAGAAGTAATTTTTGTTCCGAAAAACAAAATTGTCTGGCGCAGTAATACAAAGCCGGAGAAAGTAATTATTGTTGGAACAACAGAATTGCCTAATCCGCGTAAAATTTGAGAACAAAGCATACTTATAACACAAAAAACGTAAAATGGTGCAGTATATCTTATAAAAAGACTTCCATATAATATAGATTCCTCTTCTGCTATAAAAATTGAAGTCAATGCCCTCGCAAGAATATAAAGAAGCACAGAAATAAATGAAATGACTAATAGAGACAGAGCAAATG
>CAMJMF010000173.1 GCA_946406925.1 uncultured Spirochaetales bacterium
TTGTTAAGAAACCTTCTTTTACTTCCAAGTCCTTAAACTTTTCAGCAGCCTCAAGAACTTTCTGATGAGTAGGCAAAAGACAATCATGGAATCTTTTTATAAGACACATCGGCAAAATGACAAGACCATATTCATGAGGTTTATAAAGTCCTACAAGAGTATTTGCAACATTCCAGATAAGAGCTGCTTTTTCCTGAATGTTTGTTCCAACTTTTTTTAACATCTGGTCATTTGCCATTTTTTGCTCCAATTTAATGATTGTTTATTATAACATGTATTGTTCTATTTTTCATTCAGATTCATCTTGAAATTGGCGCAATTGTTATTCCCTTTATTACTCACTAACTGGAAGGTTCATTACTCACTGTGTGTGAGTAACGTTACTCACTAAGTGGAAGATTCATTACTCACTAACAGTGAGTAATGCTTGCTCACTGTGTGGAAGATTAGTTTTATTCATAAAATTATTATAATTTACAAGAATTATCATTTATTTTGTCAGAAAATTATAATTATACTTGACATAAAGATAATTATGATGTATCTTTAGATTAAGAGGTAGTTATGGGAACAGAATTCGGTGAAATCCTTGAAAACACATTAAAAGAAAAAGGAATGACACAGAAACAACTTGCAGAAAAAGCAAACATCACAGAGTCTGCGGTAAGCCACTATGTAAAAGGCGACCGCGAACCGCGGGGTGCTACAATTGGAGCTATTGCAGGTGTTCTCGGAGTAACTGCCGGTTTTTTACTAGGAGCTTGCATCGCAGGTGCAAGTTCTGATAAAGCTCAGCAAAGCTTTGATGAACTTAAGGCAGCAATAAACAAAAATAAAAGTGCCTTAACAGAATCACAGCGTTTTGAGCTTATCAAACTTTTGTCAAAATAGAATTACCACAAAGGAGGACTTTATGAAAACAGATGTTTAATGTCTGTCCGAAACAAAAAGGGCAGACACAAGTTGATTGCTGAAAATCTCAAAGTCGTTGACTTATAAAATCAGCAAGTATCTCTAAATTAATCGTAGGATAAATAATTATGAAGATTTGTCATAAAAACATTAAATTAACAATTCATAAACCGAGGAGGTTTTTATATGAATACAAATTCAATACAGACACTGGGTGGCACAGTAAATGTCACAATTCACAAAAACTATCTTAAAGAGGATGACAGCACTTACGCAAAAGTTCAGCGCACAACAGCCGGCATGAACAACGTAATTGCAACAATTCTCACACATACTAAAGTCTTCGATGAAGCATCACTTGTCGCTAGCGTAATGTTATTCAAAGACGCTATGCGTGAACTTCTGTCGCAGGGAGTTGCCATAAATCTTTTTGAGCTTGGAACTATATATCCTTGTGCTCAAGGTAACATTCCTTCATCTAATCCGAATATTTCGGACTTGCCTAATCTGACACTAAAATTTACTCCTTCAAATGAAGCCTTGAAAGCTGTAGGAAAAGCTGACATTTCAATGGCTAAAATTGAAGAAACTGTGCCTCAAATAAGCCGCATTGAAGATCTTTCAACGCACAGCTCAGACTGCACTATAAGCGCCGGTAAGCCGGTTAGAATTAAAGGACGCCGTCTTAGAATTGCAGGTGACGAAAACAATGTGGGCTTGTATTTTGCTCAACAAACCGATAGCGGTAAAATTAATGAGAATGAAGCTGAGTGGATAAAAATTGACACTTCAAGCTTCTTTAAAAATACTCATACGTATCTCGAGCTTATTCTACCTGATAATCTTGAAAGCGGAAAATCGTATTTCATAGTTATCAGAACTTCGTCTGGTCATGGAAAAACCATAAATAAGAGCATCAAAGAACTCATCTACGATGTTCCTGTCAAAGTTAATTAATATGTCGTAAATCTAGCCCCGGTCGAGCCCTAAGCTCCTCCGGGGCTTTTTTTGTATAACCATGCTTTGAATATTCTATGGATTGCTATTAAAGGTTCGTTGATTCAACGTAGCCTAACAGGTAAAGAAATAAGCAATGGCTGCTTCAATTAAAGACTGAATTTGAGATTGTGACTGATAGTTTCAGGCATTTATACTGTGCTGCTTAGTCTTGCTTTTTGGGCATGCGGCCGCAGGATTTTTTCTCGGTGCAGAAGCCAGAAACTTCGCATTTGGGCATAAAAAGCATATCAACGAGTGTCTTCCATTCATCGGAATAGTCGGCAAGTGCTTTTGAAAGTTCTTCAAAAAGTTTGCGGTATTCCCAGAAAGCGCGTGTACACATTCTCTGGTGAGACATGTCTACAAGGTTTCTAAGGTTGCGCTTGTCAACAATTTTGGTTGTCATGCCGAGCGGCAGCAGCATTGCGCAGTCTTCTCGCGGAACACCGGCTGCTTCTAGCATTGCAAGTGTGTCTTTGATTTTAGCGATGGTTTCAGAAACTGCGTTTTCTGCTTCTCTGCCTGCTTTTGCTACAGACGGAGGGACTACAATATCAAAGGTTTTGTAATTAATGTAACGTGTTGAAGCCTGAAGCCTTGTTGGCGCACCGCCTATGTGTGTATACCATTCCCTGATTACGCGGGCAGAGTAGCCGTCAATAACCATTTCAACATTTACATATTCCATTACGCGGCCGTGGCCTGATTTGATGCAGTCTAAACCTCTGTTGTAGTTTTTTTCTTTGTCTGCAATATCAGCACCCCAGCACACGCCTGCGCGTGCACCCATAAGCGTAATAGGATTTTTTGTAGTTTCTTCAAGTATTGTAATCATTCCGGTTATTTTATTGCATTAAAAACCCGGAAAACCGCCCGGCAAATTTCCGCCGAACTGCTTCATAAGTTTTTGCTGCATTCCCTTATTCTTTGTCATTTTCTTCATTGCAAGGCGTGTCTTTTCAAACTGCTTGATAAGTCTGTTTACCTCTGCAACTGAAGTTCCTGAACCTTTGGCAATTCTCTTTCTTCTGCTTGGACCGATGATAAGATGATTTGCACGCTCTTTCTTGGTCATTGACTGAATGATTGCTTCCTGGTGCTTAAGGTCTGCCTTATCAAGCATGCTCTCGTCAATCTGACCGGCAAGACCTGGCATCATGTCAAGAATCTGCTGCATTGAGCCCATCTTTTTCATCTGCTGCATCTGCTCGAGCATGTCTTCCAGCGTGAATGTTTCAGTTGCCATTTTTCTTTCGAGCTTGGCAGCTTCTTCCATGTCCATTGTTTCCTGTGCTTTTTCAACAAGAGAAACAATGTCGCCCATGCCCAAAATGCGGCTTGCAATTCTGTCCGGGTAGAATGGCTCAAAGTCTTCGATTTTTTCACCTGTACCGGCAAAGAGAATAGGCTTGCCTGTTACAGACTTTAATGAAAGGGCAGCACCACCACGTGCGTCAGAGTCAAATTTGGTTAAGATAACGCCTGTAAGGTTAAGGCGCTCGTCAAATGTTTTGGCTACATCAACTGCGCTCTGACCTGTCATTGAGTCTGCCACAAGCAGAACTTCGTCAGGCGAAACTGTCTTTTTGATTGCCTCAATTTCCTGCATCATAGAGTCGTCAATCTGAAGACGGCCGGCAGTATCAACAATCAGGGTATCAAACGAATTCTTTTTGGCATAAGCCAATGCGTTTTTAGCAACTTTAACAGCGTCTTTTGTATCTTCTTTATAGACTTGAATGCCTGTTTTTTCGCCAAGAACAGAAAGCTGCTCAACGGCGGCTGGTCTTACAAGGTCACAGGCTGCAAGCAGCGGCTTTCTTCCTTCTTTTTTAAGGCGGGCTGCAAGCTTAACGGCTGTTGTGGTTTTACCGGCACCCTGAAGACCAAGAAAAAGAATAACTGACTGTGTGTCTGGGCCTTTTAGCTTTAAATCCTGCTTTTCGTCACCAAGAAGGGCAACAATTTTATCGTGAACAATCTTTACAAACTGCTGACCCGGGTTTACAGAGCGCAAAACTTTTTCGCCTTTTGCTTCTTCAATGGTGCTATTTACAAAGCGGCGTACAACGCGCAGGTTTACGTCGGCATCAAGAAGGGCTATTTTGATTTTCTCAACGTATTCGTCAATGTTCTTTTCTGAGATTGTAGCTTTGCCGGATACGGTGCGGACTACGTCTGTAATGGTGTTTGTGATTTTTTCAAGCATTTTTTATCTGTTTTCTCCTAAAAGTTCGTTCAGCAGGTCATGCGGCTCAATTTCTCTGTTAAGCACGCGGTAAAGTCCTGTTGAAATAGGAAGCTTCAAATTATGTTTTTCGACTATCTCATGCACATATTTGCAGGCAACTGCGCCTTCAGGCAGATAACCGATTTCGCCGATTCTGGCAATTAAGTCGTCTATAGATTTGAAATTCTTAAGAAGGTTCTTTGTGATGATTTCCTGTCCAAAGCGGCGGTTTCTTCCGTATTTTGAGCGGCAGGTAACGTCAAGGTCGCCTACGCCTGAAATTGATGTGAAGGTTTCGGCGTGTGTTGCACCCATTGCGCGGCCTAAAGTCTGAATCTCGTTCAAGCCTGCGGCAAGAAGCAGTGATTCGGTGTTGTCGCCGAACAAGTCAGATTTTTCTGCAACAGCGTCAAGACAGCCGAAAACAACTGCAATAACGTTCTTAGCCGCCGCGCAAATCTGAACGCCGATAACGTCAAAGCTTGAAAAAACAAGCAGAGACTTGCCGTTCAAAAGCTCGCGGAATCTGATTGTGTTTTTTGGGTTTTCACTTGCCGCAATAAGCCCAGTGATTTTGCCCATTGCAACTTCTTCTGCGTGGCTTGGGCCTGCAATGTACACAAGGTTTTTTGCGTAGCATTTCGGCAGAGCTGATTCCATTTCTTCAAGAATAAGGCGCGGGCCGTTGTTTGAAGGAACAAAGCCCTTGGTTAATGCACCGATGCAGGTTGTTCCGTCTTTGATAGACGGAATATCTGCAATTTTTCTGATTGTAGATGCAAGGTAGAGTGACGGGCTTGCAAAAATAAGGAATTCCTTGTCAGAAGCAACTTTGTTGATGTCAGCGCTTGCCTTTAAGTTTGGCGAAAGCGGAAAACCTTTAAGATAGCGCTCGTTTGTATGTTGTTCATTAATAGAAGAAACAACGTCTTCTTCTAATGCCCAGATTTCAACTTCATTATTTTCTTTTGCAAGAGCGTGAGCCATTGCTGTGCCCCATGCACCTGCGCCGATAACACCGACTTTTTTTGGTTGTTTAGATTCCATAATTTGCCCCTTAAAACCAATGGGCTGATTCGTCAGTCCAAGAAATTATTTCATCAGGTGAAAAGAATAATGCTATTTCACGCTCGGCAGCTTCAACTGAGTCAGAAGCATGAATGATGTTGTGCTGTGTGTGCAGGCAGTAGTCGCCGCGGATTGTGCCGGGAAGCGAGTCTTTGATGTTTGTTGCGCCGGCTGTTTTTCTTATCTGCATTACAGCTTCGTCGCCTTCCCAAACCATGGCAATTACCGGCGCTGAGGTTGTGTAGTCAATCAGGCTTGGGTAAAAAGACTTGCCTTCGTGTTCTCTATAATGAATTTGTGCTTTTTCTTTTGAGATTTTCATAAGTTTGAGGGCTACAAGATTGAGCCCGCGTTTTTCAAGGCGCGAAATAACTTCGCCGCAAATACGGCGGTTCAACACGCCCGGTTTAAGCATAACAAAACTTCGTTCCATAAGTCATAAGAATAAACGGAATCTCTGAAAATTTCAATGGGGGAGAATTTTAGATTAGACTACTATTTTAGCAGTTCTATATCAATTTCCGCAAACTCGGCGGCTTCCTGTGCGGAGTGTCCCATCGCCATATATTTTTTAGCTAGTGCTATGTTTCTTTCTTGTTTGCCTTCGGCTCGGCCTTCTTTTAGACCGCGCTCAAGTCCTATGTTTTCGGCAGCACTCAAGCCTGAACGGTAGTCGCGTTCAAACATTTCCTGACGGAACTGCTCAATCCACAAATCTTGGTTTGTGCTTATTGAAGAAAGTGATTGTTTTGCGTTCATAAGTCCTGCCTCCTTTTCAGTAGAAACATATTAGGTTAATCTTTTATTTTGAGTTCTTCCGCAAGCTCAC
>CAMJMF010000174.1 GCA_946406925.1 uncultured Spirochaetales bacterium
TTATCATTTTTATAAAACCGGAATGTAATTGTATGATTTGCAATTAGGCCCACTGCCATAACAAGCCGGTCTACTTCTCTGTTGATATTCACTATTTCATAGCCGTCTTCTGTAACCCGAAACTGACTGCCGGGCATTTCCCCCGGTTCAGGTATTCCGGCTCCATAAGAAACAAAACGTGTGCCAGTAAGCAGAAGCCCCTCAGTTTTTTGTATATCGTAGAAATCGTGAACTCTGCCCTTATTAACTGAGTGTGTATAGGCAATTTCAAAGCCTTCCATTCTGGCAGTGCCTATAAAATACTTTTCGGAATTATTTTTTCTACTGCTGATAGAAAGAACAGGTTTTATCGGAGCAAAAAACAAAACTCCTGCAAAAACCAGCAAAAAAACAATCAATACTTCTTTTAACATAATCTGAACTTATAAAAGCACACGCGGTTCTGCGTTAAAGCAAAACCAGCATGTGTCTTTCGAATTAAACGACTAAGTTTATTGCTTAGTTCATCAAACCCTTTTCTTTGAAATATTTAACTGCACCCGGATGGAACGGAACTGAAACGCCTGTAACTGCGCTTTCCAAAGAAACTTCTTTGCCTTTTGCATGTGCTGTTCCAAGTGTAGGCAGATTGTCAAACAAAGCTTTTGTCATCTCGTAAACAGTTTCTTCGTCAAGTTTTGAATTAACTGCGAGTGTAGCTTTAATAGCAAGAGCAGGTGTATCTGTTGAAGTGCCTTTGTATGTGTCTGCAGGAATTACAGTCTTTGTGTAGTAGCCGTATTTTGCGCAGATTGCGTCTGCTGCAGAACCTTCAACAGGAATAAGGAGAAGACCTGCTGTAAAAGCAAGTTCCTGCAATGCTGAGTTTGGAACACCAGCTGTGATGAAACAGCCGTCGAGTGTGCCGTTCTGAATTGCTTCAGCTGATTCTTTGAATGAAAGGTTGCTCTTTCTGATGTCTTCAAATGTAATGCCGTAACCTTCCATAATCTGTTTTGCGTTGAATTCTACGCCAGAACCGGCATCGCCTACAGAAATGCGCTTGCCTTTAAAATCAGCAATTGATTTGATTCCGCTGTCTTTAGAAACTGCAATCTGAACAACTTCAGGATACAATGTTCCGATTGTCATAATATTAGGAAGCTTCTCGCCGTCAAACAAGTCTTTGCCGTTATAAGCATAGTCCATAACGTCATTCTGAACGATAGCATATTCAGCTTCACCTTTATTGATAAGACGAAGGTTTTCAGCAGAAGCACCAGTAGCCTGTGCTGTAACATTCATGTTAGCAATTTTAGAATTCCAGATATTGGCAATTGCACCGCCAAAAGGATAATAAGTACCGCTTGTACCACCTGTAGCCAGGATGTAGTCTTTCTTTGCATTGGCTTTTGAACAGCCGCCCAATATAACCGAAGCCAACAAAACAGCTGCTGTAAGTGAAATAAGCTTTTTCATAAATCCTCCATTTAAAGCTATAATATCTCTATTCTACTATAGTATAGTTGATTTGTTCAACTATCTTGTGTCTTTCTTTGTCAGGTGATAATTAAAAAATAACCACAATATTCCGCATTTTCGTGCTAAAATACCATGAAGAGAGAAAATTCATGGGGCTGCCCCTAACAGGAGAAACACAAAATGATTGGAACATTTTGGGCGTTAATACCGGCAATTCTTGCTATCGCGCTGGCATTAATCTTTAAAGAGGTTTATTCCTCGCTTTTTGCAGGAATTTTAATCGGCGGCATTTTTTATGCAATTTCTACAGCAACAGGCTTTACAGGTTTTCTGACACACATTTTTAACGACGGTCTGGTTGCGCAGCTTTCGGATTCTTATAATGCCGGAATCCTTATCTTTCTTGTAGTTCTTGGAATTATGGTTGTGCTGATGAACAAGGCAGGCGGCTCGGCTGCTTTCGGTGAATGGGCTAAAAAGCTCATCAAGACAAAAGCCGGGGCGCAGATTGCAACAATCATTCTTGGTATATTAATCTTTATTGACGACTATTTTAACTGTCTTACAGTTGGTTCTGTTATGCGCCCTGTTACAGACAAACACGGCCTGTCTAGAGAAAAGCTTGCCTATCTTATAGACTCAACTGCCGCACCAATCTGTATTATTGCACCTGTAAGTTCGTGGGCAGCCGCCGTTGCAGGTTTTGCCGGCGAAGGCGAAAACGGCTTTACACTTTTCTGCAAGGCAATTCCTTTCAATTTTTACGCAATTCTTACTATTATAATGATGTTTGCGCTCGTTCTTATGAAGGTTGAATTCGGTGCAATGGCTAAGTTTGAAAAAGCCGCACAGATAATCAATGACAAAGACGAGGCTCCGGCAGAATCAAAGGGCAAAGTTATTGATCTTGTTGTACCTATTCTTATTCTGATAATAAGTTGTGTAATCGGCATGCTTTATTCAGGCGGTTTCTTCAACAAAGACGGTGCATACCTCAATGTTATAGAAGGCTTTTCAAACAGCGATGCTTCTGTAGGTCTTGCGCTCGGCTCGTTCGGTGCGCTCATCATTACAGTGTTCTTCTATATGTTTAGAAAAGTCCTTTCGTTCTCAGGCGCAATGGCCTGCATTCCTGAAGGCTTTAAGGCAATGGTTCCGGCAATTTTGATTCTTGTGCTTGCATGGACATTAAAGGGAATGACTGACTCGCTTGGCGCAAAAGAATATGTTGCAGGTCTTGTAACAAACGCACAGGGCTTAAAGAGCTTCCTTCCGGCAATCATTTTCGTAATAGCCTGTGGCCTTGCTTTTGCAACCGGCACTTCTTGGGGCACATTCGGCATTCTTATTCCAATCTGCATTGCTGCATTCCCGAATGTTGCAGATCCAATCCGCATTATCTCGATTTCTGCATGTATGGCTGGTGCTGTTTGCGGCGACCACTGCTCTCCAATCAGTGATACTACGATTATGTCAAGCGCGGGTGCACAGTGCAACCACGTAAATCATGTTGCAACGCAATTGCCTTACGCGCTCAGCACAGCGATAATTTCGTTTATCTGCTACATTGTTGCAGGCTTTGTACACAACGCTGTTGTTCCGCTGATACTTGGCGCGGCACTTATCTGCGTTATGTGCTGGTTCTTTAAAAAGAACGAAAACTAAGGGATTTCCCCAAGCTTTGCACACAGCCCGAAAAGAGCGGCTGTGTGCACCAGCCTATTTCTTCAGGCGTTCCTGAATGCTCAAGCTTATAAGCTGGGCATTCATCTTCAAAAGTCCTACCTGCTGTTCAGAAAAATTAAGCTCCTGCGTTGCATCGCCAAGCTCAAAATATCCCCACAAAGTTCCGTCAATGTGAATTGGAAGCATATAAATAGAATAAAAGTCATAGCGCCGCAAGGCGTTCTTGTCTTTTTCATTTGTAACTGTACTAATGCTGGTTGTAAACGAGCGGTTCTTCTTCATTGTGTCATACCAGCGTTCAGCTTCTTCTTTAGAAATATCGCTTTTTTCTCTGACAAAATCGTTCTTAGGCATGCCTGCAACAGCCCATGAATAAAGGCAGGTTGAGTACACTTCGCCTTTGTCATTGCTGTCAATGCGCCATATTGCAACAGAATCAAGATTAAGAGAAGACGCAATAACGGCAAGCACTTTTACAAGACGCTCGTCAAAAGTGCCGAGCTCAGAAGAAATAAGCAGCGTGGCAATTGTGTTAAGACTTGCCATAATGCGCTTGGTAACTTCAAGCTCCTGCTTTGCCTTAACTTCAGCTTCGCGGCTTGCAATTTTTCCGACAATTTTTTCGTCTTTTCCGTCTTTACCGGCAATGTGCTTTCCGTAAACAACAACCGGAACATCGCCGCGCTCGTTATGGCGCAGAACAAGGTCTTTGACAAAGGTATCCTGCGGCAGCTTGAATAAATCAAAAACAAGCTTCTTGTTTCTCTCGCGCAAATCATCCGGGTGTACATAATGGCTGAACACGCTGGAATCCGAGATTATGCCCTTTGTCAAATCAGCGTCATCATTGCCGAGCATAGAAAATTTATCTGAAGCAATGTCATATTCATAAATAAGGTCAATTGTCATGTCATTGACAATCGCCATTTCTTTTTGCTGCATGGCAATAATTTCGTTCTGCCTTGCCAAGTCTGAAACATCAGTGTACAAAAGGTAAAAAACCGGATATTTGCTGTTGTGCAGCTCTTCTGTGTACATGCCTTTGACGCGCACATGAACCAGATGCCCGTCATGCTGATGTACAATTCTATAAGTGTGCTGGAAAATGCTTTTGTGAGACAGCGCACCGCGCAAAACATTGAGCAGCTCAACTCTGTCTTCTATGTAGACATTCTGCAAAGTGTTTGTAAGCTGTTCCTGCGACAAGCCCCTGTCATCATAACCGAAAAGCTCAAGCAGTCTGCTGTTGTAGTACAAAATCGAAAGATTCTCATCAAAAGCGTATTTACCGATTCCGTCTGTAGACGAATTGATAAGCGCGTCAATGTCACGTTCATGGAAAATATACGAATTATCGTAGGCTAGCTCTTTCTTAAAGAACGTGTACGTGTTCTTGCCGTGGCCTTTAGAAAAATAAAGCGCGTTGTCGGCTTTTTTCTGTAGCTCTTTGTAATTTGTTGCGTCATCAGGAAAAAGCGCAACACCAATACTTGCCGAAACCGAATATTTTTCAAGATAGCTGTCGTATGATTTAACAAGCCGGGCGCAAAGCTGTTTAACGCGGGTTTGCAGCGTGTCTATGCTGCCGTAATTCTTAACCAGAATAACAAACTCGTCGCCGCCGATTCTTCCGATAATGTCGTCCTCGCGGAACGCCTTGCGCATTTCCTGGCTGAATTCAACAAGCACTTTGTCTCCAAAAACATGGCCGAGCGAGTCATTTACCTTTTTAAAGTTGTCTAGGTCAAGCATTATAAGCGCGTGCTTTGCGTTTTTCGGCGAAGACACAAAAAGCTCGTCAATCAGCGTCTCTACAGTGCGCTTGTTAAAAAGCATTGTGAGCGAGTCCTGCTGCGCTTTTTCAAGCAGCCCGATCTCGTGGCGCTTTGCCTCATCGATGTTGCGGCAGTAAATAATGCACCGCAAAGTATCTGTCGCCGGGTTCAAGAAAACGCGGCTGTTTATTTCAAGCCAGAACGTATTTTTGCCAGTCTGATCTGAAGCAAGACATTGAAGCGAAAGCTGCGATTTTCCGTTTTTGTATTCTTGAATAAGATGCTCGCGCGAATATGTCTTGAGACACTCTTTTCTTGATTTTGGCACAATCGTATTCTGCACAAGAAATTTCAGATACGCGTCGTAATTGTCAACCGAATTGGGTTTTATGCCAAAATCGTGAAGCGAGCCGTGCGTTAAAAGCTTGTTGTTTGTTAAATCTGCCTCAAAAATATGCTCGTAGAACTCGTTGGTTATCTGCTTTAAAAAGCGCTCGTATTCAAGTTCCTGAATGAGCTCTACTTTTGTCTTTGAGATAAGCGAAGACTGTGCGTCTATTTTTGCCTGCTTTTCTTTTATTGAGCTTATGTCCTCGCAGACAGCAAGAACAAGCGGTTCAGGCTGAAAATCTCTGAGCAATGTAAGCCGGCAGCTGAACCAGATTTTTAAGCCGTCTTTTGTTTTAAGCTGAATCTCAATATCCTGCGGGTCTTTGTCTTTGCATGCATTTGCAAAGCATGGTTTTATTAAAGGCAGAGTTTCTTCTGAAAAAAGCGATAAGCTTGAACGTCTGAATTCTTTAAAGAACGAATTTCTGTCGTAATTGAGTTTTTCGAGCAAATCATCGTTAATGTCAAATACAGGCATGCGCTTCTGATTAAGTTCAAAAAGCAGAACATAACCAGGCATCTTTTGTAATATCAAATCCAGAAAAACAGCATTATGCTCCATGTCAGTCTGTCTTCAACGACTCTCCTTTGAGTTCTTCATGCAAAAATCAAAACATCAATTTTTTTAACGATTTAATAATACTGACTTTTTAGCTGTTGGAAATTAACAAATCTGTTATTTAATTTGTAAAAAATTACTTAATTATAAACCATAAACCA
>CAMJMF010000175.1 GCA_946406925.1 uncultured Spirochaetales bacterium
CAAAAGACCGCATGGTTTTTGACATTCCTTACGAAGACTGAAAATGATAGAACTGGCGCATTTTTCAAAAAATTATGGCTCTTCAACCGCGGTTTCTGATGTTTCTTTTACAGCGAAAGACTCAAAGATTACCGGCCTTTTAGGTGCAAACGGCGCGGGCAAGACCACAATCTTAAAGGCAATTTGCGCAATTCATTACGCTACAAGCGGTTCGGTGCTTGTTGACAATATCAATGTTGAAGACGAGCCGCTCAAAGTAAAGAGCATAACAGGCTATGTAAGCGAGAACCCGCGCTTTTATGAAAACTTTACCGTAATTGATTTTCTGAAATTCATTGCGGATGTGCGCTTCTCTGATTTAAGCCGGGCTGTCAAAGCCTCAACCTTGAAAACACAAATTGACTACGCGGTTGAAGCATGTTCTCTCAATGATGTGCTTTCAAAAAAGATAGCTGCTCTGTCAAAAGGCTACAGACAGCGGCTCGCGTTTGCGGCTGCCATAATGCACAATCCGAAAATTCTGGTGCTTGACGAGCCGGTTACAGGCCTTGACCCTGTGCAGATTCAAGAAATGCGCACGCTTATCAAGAGCATGAGCAAAGACAAGACAATTCTGCTTTCAACGCATCTCATGCAGGAAGTTTCAGCTCTCTGCGATGAAGTAGTCATTCTCACAAAAGGAAAGCTTGCCGCCACCGGCACACCTGACGAGATTCTTGCAAAGAGTGGCAAAGACAATCTTGAAGACGCTTTTCTATATTTCAACAAAATTTAATCCGATTTTCGAATTTTATTGTATTTTTCGGTTTTTGAGTATAAAATAACATATTATAAATTTTACGCAGGGAGTTTGTTGAGGTTTTTCAAATTTTGAAGACTGTTTGATTTGATTATGAAAGATAAGCAGATAATAAATCAAAAAAAGCTTTTTTGTGGAGTCCTTATTTACATTCTTAGTTTCGGGCTCACAATGCTTTTCGGCAAAACCTTTCACGTAAATTTTTATTTAGGAAAATTACAGATAACAAGCGACATAATCTGCGGAATTATAAATGTCGGCTATATAATTGCATGTCTTATGATAATTCATGCTGAACCGAAAAACGGGCTTTATGCATCTATAGTGCTTATAGTTCTGTCAGTAATTCTTCCTTTTCAGACAATTTTTATAAATCAGAATTATGCCGTACTTCCAGGAATAATTACCGATATTTCGGCTATTCCGCTGCTCATCATTTATTCAAGGCAGCTTTGCTCTATCTATGAAGAAGACCGCAAGCTTAAAACGCTTTCTGTAACAGATCCACTGACAGGTCTGCTGAACCAGCGCGGGCTTAGAAAAAGTCTTAATGAGTTTATTATACAGAATCAGCCTTTTTATCTTTTGTTTCTTGATTTAGACAACTTTAAGGTAGTCAACGACAACATAGGGCACAAGGCCGGCGACGAGCTTTTGACAAGGCTTGCCTGTCAGTGGCAGACAATAATCGACACAGACTGTATTTTTGCGCGAAACGGCGGAGACGAATTCGTAATAATTGTGCCTGACATTCCGAAATACAGCATTACAAAGTTTATGACACGCTGTCTTGCAGTCTTAAAAGATGAATTTTACTTTGAGGACTACGACTACCATTATTATGCTTCTGCCAGTATTGGTTTAGTTCATTACCCGGATAACGGAACAACAGCCGACGATCTTTTGAAATTTGCTGACATTGCCATGTATAATGCAAAGAAAGCAGGCGGTTCTCGTTATTCTATTTACACGCAGGAACTGCAGAGCGACTACAACAACAAACGCGAAATGGAAGCTGTAATCCATGACGGGCTTATAAATGACAGATTCTTCTTTGTTTTTCAGCCTCAATACGATATAAAGACTTCTAAAATCTGCGGTTTTGAGGCGCTTCTGCGTTTAAAAGACGCAGAAGGAAATCTTATAAGCCCTGGAAAATTCATACCTGTTGCAGAACAGACTAATCTGATTTTTGATATTGACAACTGGGTTTTATCACATGGAATTATTGAAGCCGGAAAACTGCTGGAAAATTGTAACGACGATATAACAATTTCAATAAACATTTCAGCGCGGCACATTCTTGAAAAAAATTTCGTAACAAAACTGAAGAATTTTCTTTCACTCACAACAGTTAATCCAAAGCTTTTAGAGCTTGAAATTACTGAATATTGTCTTGTACAGAATCCGTCTAAAGCAGAGAGGGTTATTGAAGAAATAAGAGGGCTCGGTATAAAAGTTGCATTAGACGACTTTGGTTCAGGCTATGCATCTATAAAATACTTAATGCAGCTTCCTTTCGATGTACTGAAAATCGACAAGGTCTTTGTTGACAACATTGCTTCAGATAAAAATTCCCATAAGTTTATCTCAATGCTGATTTCTGTAGGACATACGCTTGACTGCACACTTATAGCAGAAGGCGTTGAACACCAGGAACAGCTTGATACGCTGAAAGATATGGGCTGTGACTGCATTCAGGGCTTCTTATTAGGTCAGCCTGTTCCTTTTGATAATGCAAAAGAACTTCTGAACAAGAACTAAGCTTGCGAACCTTTTCATATTCCTGTCTTCCTCAAAAATGCTAAATTAGTTACAATACGCTTATGAAAGATTTTTTTTCAAAAACAGCAGTTATTACAAAAAAAGAATTATTCAATGCTTTTATAAGCCCGGCTGTTTATATTGGAATTATCATTTTTATTACAGCCTCTTCAATAACATTCTTTCTGCAGAACCATTTTTTTGTCCCGGGGCAGGGTTCCGCTGATTTACGCAGCTTCTATGCTTTTTTTCCTTATATCTGCATTTTATGCATTCCGGCTTTTACAATGCACCTTTGGTCAGGCGAAATAACTGATCTAGTTTTTTCACTGCCGGTGCCTGCTCTTGCGCTTATTACAGGAAAATGGCTCTCATCGCTTTTAATCTGCATTTATGTTCAAGTTATTCTGCTTTTGGTGCCTTTTACAGTTCACTTTTTTGGGGCTGTTGATATGGGGCAGGTTATTGCGGCGAATATTGTAGTTCTTTTATATTTCAGCACAGCAACTGCTTTGGGCGAATTTCTTTCACTGGCAGCAAAAAATCAGATTACTTCAGCGCTGCTTACAGTGCTCATTCTTTCTTTATTGAATGGAGCGCATGTTGTGCCGCTTTTGTTTAAGATGCCCAAAATTTTTGAGAGTTTCTTTAACGGCATTTCTTTTTCATATCATTTTGACGCCGCAAGCAAAGGCATAATTGCTTTTAGAGATATATTGTTTTATTTTACATTAACAGCAATTCTTCTGAGTTTGCAGCTGCTTGTTATTGAAGCCAAAAAGGAAAAAGACTGATGGATGCAAAAAAACTCATAAGGCTTACATTTGCTGCAACGGCAGTTTTCACAATTCTTCTTTTGACCTTTATTCACACAATAAACAGCAGAATTGATTTTTCAAAAGACAAGGTTTTCACTTTATCGCCGGTTTCAAAAAAGCTGCTCGCGGGCGTTTCTGAAAAAGTGCAGATTACATATTATGTTTCAGAAAAACTTTCAAGCTTTTATCCAGAGACACGCGACGTAAAAGACTTTCTGATTGAATACAGTTCTCAAAACAAGCTTGTATCTTTGTCTGTGCTTGACCCGCAGAAAGCAGGGCTTGAACAGCAGCTTCTTGCTCTTGGAATAGAAGCACAGCAAATTCAGACAGCTTCAGCAACAGAAACATCGTTTACATCAGTTTATTCTGCTATCGTAATAGAATATTGCGGCAAAATTGAAATTATTCCGTTTATTGTTTCAACAGCCGGTCTTGAGTTTGAGCTTTCAAGCAGGCTTCAGTTTATGACAGAAAACATTACAAGGCAGGTTCAAATCCTTATAGGTAATGATTTTACGCTAGAAGACGATTACAGATACCTTGTTCCATGGCTTGAAAGCGCAGGCTTTATCTGCACGCAGGTTTTCCCTGAAGAGCTCAGCAGACTGAATTCTTCTGTTCCGCTGCTTGTGCTGGGGTCTAAAAACCTTAAAGCAGACAACATCTTTGAAATTGAAAATTTCATAATGCAGGGCGGAAATTCCGCATTCTTTGTGAGCCGAAACAATGTGAATATCTATACTGACTGGGTTGCTGAAACAGATGTAAATTCTTCATTGACAGACCTGCTTGATTTCTGGGGAATTTCCATTAAAAAAGAGCTTGTTGTTGATATAGTCAATTACAGAATAGAAATGCAGAGCGGCAAACAGGGCGGTTCAGAAAGCGAGTACATAAACTATCCTTTCTGGATTGTCACCGGCAGACATTCACTTGCTTCTAAATCAATTTTGAACAGCGGCTATTCTGGGCTTGAAGTTTATTGGGCAAACCCGATTGAACTGTTTGAAGAAGAAAATAGCAGATTAACTCCGGTTCTCAAAACAAGCATAAAAGCTTCTGTAATGCCTGAACCGTTTGACACAGATCCATTCCGCAACAGAACAAGAGTTTTTGACAATAAAGCGCAGTTTAACATTGCCGCAAGTCTTGAAGGAAAGGTAAAAGGCTATTACACAACCGCGACAAGCCCTGACATCAGGCTTTTTGTGCTTGCAGACCAATATGCACCGTCTAGAATGATTGAATATACGAACAGCCCGCATAATATGGACTATGTTGTTTCAGTTCTGCTCTGGCTTTCTAATGAAGACGAGCTCTTACAGATAAAAAACAAGGGAATTCGTTCAACTTCACTTGATTCAATTGTGAATATTGAAAGCGCTTCTTATGCAATAAGCAGGGCAGTCTGGCTGTGTTTTGTGCTGCCACTTGTTATTGTTGCTCTTACAGGTGCCGGTTTTGCTATTTACAGAAAGAAGCGGAACAAATAAAAAGGAATTGAAAAATGACAGAAATAAAAGCTGCAAAATGGAAAAAAACTATCGTTTTTCTTATGATTTGTTCAATTCTAATAGGCGTTCTGCTTTTTATAAGAACAATTCTTTTTTCCGGCACAAAAGGAATTTCAGGCAAAGACACAGCCTTATTAAACCCAAAGTATCAGGACGCTGTAAGTGAAATTCTTTTGCGTTCAGGTACATCTGAAATTCTTCTTTACAAAAAGGAAAATTTCTGGTGGGGCACTGTTTCAATTGACAATAAGAATGTGATTTTTCCGCTTAACAGCAATAAGATTTCAGACTTTATAAAAACACTGTCTGCCATTCGAAAAGTTTATCATATTTCAGATAATGTCTCTCTTTATAAGGATTATAATCTTGACAACAATGCTTTTTATATTGAGGCAAGAGACAGTTCTAAAGCAATTCTGCTGGAATTGTTTACCGGCAGACTGAATTATAACGGCGCAAAAATCAGCTTTAGAACAGGTAAATCAATTTCAATTTACGAGACTGAATCTGATTTAGTACCGTATATTCATACACAGCCTGAAAAATGGGCAGACATGCTGCTTTTACCAGCGGAGCATGCCGCTTTTGCAGAAACCGAAGTTTTGGGCTGTTCAATTGACGTCATTCCGGTGTTTCAAGACAACCGCACAGAGCTTGAAGCTTTTCTGCACAAGCTGATAACCGCGAGAGGCTCTGTTATTCAGCCAGGCTTTGCAAACAATACAATAGATTTTTCTCGCATGGTTTTAATTGAAACGCCGCAAAAAATTATAAGGCTTTTATTTATAAAAAATGAATCAGAGGAGACTTATTCGGTTCAAACTGAAATAAACGGAAAACTATCAGCGTATTCACTTGAAATATCTTCATGGACATTTAATAATATTTTCGCTAGTATAAACCAGTGATTTTTTTACATAAAAGAATACATTTTTTTTCTGTTTATTGTAGTAAAACTTTATTTAGTATGATATATTTTATGCACTGATAAAGTGTCTATTACAAAGTTGAAAAATACATATAAGGACTAATTTATGGATAAGAAAATCTATGTAGAAGGTCTTGAGGAAGACAAAGAAGCAGCTAT
>CAMJMF010000176.1 GCA_946406925.1 uncultured Spirochaetales bacterium
AAGCCTCTTTTTCATGCTCAACAGTAAGCGGCGTGTCATAGTGATAGAACTCGCCGTCGGGCAGATTCTGCTCTTTTCTCAGGCGGAGCAGTTCCTGTCTGCGGGCGTTTTCTTCTTCTTCTGTCATTGCAAAATAATCTGTTAGAATGAAATATCCGCCGCTTTTTAAGGCTGCCTTGAGCTTTGTGTAAAGCGGAAGCTTTTCCTCTTTTGTGAAATGATGCAATGATTCAACTGAAACAGCCGCATCAAACAGGGCTTCACCAAAAGGCACTTCAAAATATGAGCCTAAAATCAGGGTAATATCTTTGCCGCTGAATTTCTTTTTTAATGCATTGAGCATGCCGGCAGCAAGATCTATGCCGGTTACCTTTGCATCCGGATTAAGGGCAAAGAACTCGTCCAGTTCAAGCCCAGTGCCGCAGCCCAAATCCAGAATGCGGGCGCTGCTTTCTTTAGGCAGGCACCCTGCTGTAAAAGGATAAAACTCCTGTGCAAAGTCTATAGTATTCAGCTGATGCTCTTCGTAGCCTTCCGTTCGTGCATCAAAAAAGTCTCCCATTTTTTCTAGCATTTTTTATTTCCTATAATGTTATTAATCAGTTTTTCATTGATTGGTAAAAATATACCTGCTACAGGTCCAACCAGCGCAATGCAAACTATTGTTCCTGCGCCAAGCACGCCGCCTAAAACAAAGCCTATTGCTGCAAAGACTCCGTCTACAATAAGCCTGATAATTCCGAATTTCTTTTTTGTTTTGTCTGAAATTACAACCGCCACCAAATCATTTGGACCTGTTCCGGCGTCTGATTTTATGACGATTGTCATGCCGTAAGCCAGAATTACACAGCCTGAAACCAGCATCAATATTCTGCTCCAGAGGGGCTGCCCGCTTGCAAGCAAAAGCCCTAAAAGCCATGTGAAAAAATCTATGATAGGGCCGCCGCAAACCATGCAGATTACAGTCCCGATTTTTATATATGACCTGTCTACAAAAAGAAGAATAAAAATGATAATCAGGCAGACTGCCATGTGAGTTCTGCCATGAGTCAATATTGTGCCTGGTATTATAGAACTAAGGTTTCTGAATAAGCCTTGAACAAAAACATTAAACGGATCTGCTCCCAGATTAGATAACAGAAAAAGCGTTACTCCAAAATGAGCGATAATCAATCCTATTACCAGAATTATTGACCTTAAAATCCATTCTTTTATTCCACGTCTTTCCATTAGTTACCTCGCTTTATAAACAACAGACGTGTTCGGAAACTTCAGCTTTCCGAACAAGACTATAGACCGCGTATTCTGTCAAAGGCTTAAAACCATGGCTTTTTGCCAGGCTTGCAGATATCGGGTTCTGCGCATCCCAATGCATTGTCAGCTTCTTTTGGCAGCACTGGCGCATAACTTCTGCGGTACAGTGGCCTGCAAGCCCTCGTTTTTGGTGTTCAGGGTCTGTAGAAATATCAAGCTCCACATGTCCGTTATAAGTCAGAAAACTTGAAGCCGCTGCAACAACCTTTCCGCCGTAAAGCACCGCAGCTCCAACGCCTGTTTTTGAAAAATCCTGAAAATCCTTATAGTTTTTTCCATGATCAAAAGGATGCGCTTCAAAAACCGCTTGTGTAAACGGAGTTATGCTGTAGCCTTCTGGTAACGGCTTTAACTGCTTCTGTGATTCAGCGCAAAGAGGCGCCATAAGTTCCCGGCGGAAAGCAATTTGAATATTCAGACTTTTGATAAAATTCTCCCATTCAGTGCTCATGCATACAAGCCAGTTTCCATAAAACAGTTCCTGATGTTCTGCAAAAAAGCGTTTGTCCGGTTTTCCGCATAAATATGTGAATAAAGCTTTGCAGACGCAGCCTTCAGAATAAGAGAAAACAGAGCCGAAGTTTCCTGCTTTGCAGGCACTTAATAAGAGCGGCTCTTCCGAGAGGATTCCGCTGCTATTTTTGTTCCATATTTCAAATTTGTTTTCCATACTTAGCTCCAAGCAGTATTAAGCTCTCCGCGAATAAAGCGAAAGTGCATTTTCTGCCATTACTTTCGTTTTTATCTCTTGAGAAAGACCTAAGCTTTCTATCATCTGC
The DNA here is from genome assembly GCA_946406925.1 of uncultured Spirochaetales bacterium. GTDB lineage: Bacteria > Spirochaetota > Spirochaetia > Treponematales > Treponemataceae > UBA1240. Next base: position 2,094 of record CAMJMF010000176.1, read on the forward strand.
AGGTGCGGCTCTCTTTTGCAGCTGGCATAATCTGAACCGAACATGATTCGATCCGGAATAAGTTCAATCAGTTCTTTTATATGCGGCATCAGCTTTACAACAGTTTCTTCCTCGTCAGCTATTGAAGAAAGATCAAACATCAAGTTTTGTAAATCTGTTAATTGCAGACATTCCTTTATATCAGGATAAAAACAGTGACAGCAGACCATCTTCAATTGTGGGTGCTCATTCAGCACTTTTCTAACTTCAGACGGAGAAGCATAAAAACTATTGTCCCAGCCGGAATGAAAAAGAACTGGAACAGCGTATTCTTCAGCCAGATGCCAGACTGGCAGCAGGCGGTTGTCTGAAAGATAAAAGCCCTCATGCCCTGGAAAAAGCTTTATACCGACAGCTTCTCCTGATTCTATATGATGCCGTAAACGTTCAAGCTGCTTATCAAAGTCAATCAGCGGGCTGATACCGCATACAACAAGCACATTATCATCATCAGCAAAAAGGCGGATACAGTCTTCCATGCTTCCGATGCAGCTTTCTAGTTCAGAATCTGAAATCAATACACATTTATCCACATGATCTTTTTTCATATCCTGTAATAATTGCCTGCGTTTATCCTCTAATGTTAAAAGGTTGCCATATACCGGAAGGTGAACATGTGCATCAATAATCAACTCATTCATCATTCTGTCCTTAGTTAAGCAGCTTGTCAGATAATCAGGCTGTCAATCTCGTTCTGCAGGTTTGCAAGAAATTTTCCTGCATGTGCTCCGTCCATTTGCGTATGATGAAACTGGAACGACAGCATCAGCTGATAGCGGAAAAGCTTTTTTGTGTAGCGTCCCCAAATCAGAAACGGATTGTTGAAGTCACTGTGCATTCCCACTGCGCCGTCAATTTCAGTATCAACAATTGCTGATGTACCGATAACCATGCTGTCAGCAGATAAATCTCTGTCTGTGCAGTTTTCAGCAGCTTCAGCAGTATATTTCAGATATTCCTGATTGAAGGTCTCTAAATCATTTGAGAACACAAGATCACAGGAATTAACTTCGCCGTTTTTGTTCTTTACAATTGTATTAACCGCAATTTTATCGTATTGAATCAGTTTGTCACCGACTGGAAGAATGAAAAACTCTTTCACGCTGCAAGCTGCTTTTCCAATGCAGTAATCAAGAAGCATGTTGAACTTCAGCTTTTTCTTTCTGCTGATTCTTACAAGATTTGTGACATCAAGCTTCTTAAAAAATGTTACCATCGGATTCGGTGCTTTCAGCCAAAGCTTGTATGCCGCAGCTCTTGTTGTTTCATTAGGGTGTATTTCTTTTGCCATTATCTAATCCTTTATGAAAGCAGATTCTTAAAAACCTTAGTTATTTTTGATTCGGCGTCTGCTTTGTGGTTCCAGTCAAATTGAACATCACTTCCTGGTGCGGGTTTTTCTGTTATGCTGTCACCAAGGCGGCACGGAATTAAAAGCTCCCAATATCGCACCATATACACATCATCTTTTACCGATTCTACAACCCCGAGATGCTCTTTAAAAATCTGCATAAAGCCTTCCTGAACCTTTACTTTGCGGTAAGACGGAAATTCTCTGCTGATTTTTTCGAGTGCGCCTTGGTCTGCAATCTTGGCAAAATCTGCGCTTTCTACAAAATGCCCCTTGAACGAAGAAAAATCATCGTTAAGCGGGCAGCACATATACGCGTCGTAACTGTTGCCTTCGCCGTCAGTTATACCGAACTCTGTACAGCGTTTAAAGCCAAACTTAGGATAATAGTCCGGTTCTCCGGCAAGAATGATTCCTGCGATTCCGGCGTTTTTGGCAAGCTGTATAGTTTCGCGGAGCAAAGCGCCGCCTATGTTGTTTCCTTCAAGGGTAGGTTCAACCGCCAGCGGCCCGAGCATTGCAACTTCTTTTTTGCGGGTGTCTGCTTTGCCGTCAGCGTCCTGGGCGTCTGTAATCCAAGCTTTTGTGTAGTAAACAGCTCCTGCAATTTTGCCGTCGACTTCGGCAATACGGCTTATTTCAGGCAGATAGTCTGCTGACGCTCTTATGACTCTGAGCATGTAGTGCTCTACACAGCCCGGAAAATATTTGTTCCAGAAACTCCGCATGGTCATTAATTCAGTATTTTTATAGTCTTCAGGCCTCTCAGGTCTGATAATCAAATTCTTAAGCATTTTCTTTGTGCAGTCCTTAGACCTGTTCGGAAACTCGGTTAGTTTTCGAACAGGTCAGCAATTTTTCAGGCTAAAGCCTTGCAAAATTGCGATTTAATAAAGTTCGTGTTCGGAAACTTCAGTTTCCGAACACGCCTCTTATAAATTGCCAGCCGCATTTTTGCTTTTGCTAAAAGCCGTTTTTATGCAGAGGGTTTGTTCATTATATTTTTGTGTGCCGGGTGCTGTAAATAAAGAATTAGTTTAAAAGCTGCTTGTCAGGCTTCAAGCCATTGATGCATTCCACAGCCGGAAGTTTCGTCCGGGCGGGCAACAAAGCCAAAATCCTTGTAAAAAGCTTCTTTGCCTTTTGCTGACATCAGATTTACTTTTACTTTATAGCCGGGTTTGAGCACGCTTTTGATATATTCCATTACATATGTCATTAAGGCGTGGCCGAGCCCCTGTCTTTGATATTCCGGCCGGACAATTACATCTGCAATATAAATTATGTAGCCGTAATCCCAAAGAATACGGGCGAGGGCAATTGTCTTGCCGTCTTTTTTAAAGCAGCATAAACGCGTTGTGTGCTTAAGTCCGTCCGCTGCCTGCTCATACGGAATCGTCTCCCAGCCGACGGCTTTCCGCAGTTCCATGTATTCTTCTGTTGTTATCGTGTCTGTAATTTCGTAGTCCAATCAACTCTCCGGGGCTGTTTTGATACAATCATAACACAGAAATTTGAAAATTACACAGACTTGCACGAATTGCAAAAAAACGTGCATGAATTGTCTGAATAACGGCGATAAATAAAATATTAGCGAATTCCAGTTTTATGCTTTACAATAAGAAAGTATCAGGGGTTAATCTTTAATGGAGTTTTTAAGGCAGCACCAGCTATCCATAATGCTTTTTTTGAGCGGAACGTGTACTGTACTGGCTATCTTGAGCTTTTTTTCAAGCTCTATGCCTAAGCAGAGACGCCGCGCTCTTATGTTTCTGGAAGTTTATGCTGCGCTGCTTCTGATAATGGACCGCTTTGCCTATATTTACCGCGGCGATGTTTCTGCAATGGGCTGGTGGATGGTCCGCATTTCTAATTTCAGCGTATTTTTCTTCTCTCTTTGTATTATTCATGCAATGACGGCTTATCTCTGCGACCTTATGACGCGCGAGGGCGGTTTGCCGAAACCGCCGCGTATGCTGATTGTTGCAGACGTGCTTTGGGGCGTGGCAGTTATATTCCTGATTTTTGGCAGCATTACTGGTATTTATTACACTTTTGATGAAGCAAACTGCTACCACCGCAGTGACGGCTTGTGGATCTGCTATTTACTGGCGTTCAGCATGCTGTTTCTGCAGATTCTGACTGTTATCCGCTATTATAAGCAGATTCCGCGGAATATCAGGCTGCCGCTGCTTTCGTTTTCTTTAGTTCCTGTGCTTGCAACTGTTGTTCAGTTTTTCTGTTACGGCGTTTCACTTCAGAATATTGCAATTGTAGCTATGGCGGTTGTGCTTTATATCTTTGTTCTGATTAACATGAACAAGCAGGCAGAGCGCGCTACTAAGCTTGAGCTTGAATACCTTAAAGACGAGCAGAAAAATATCATGACTCTGTTCTCGCAGACTGCTACCGCGCTTGCAAATGC
>CAMJMF010000177.1 GCA_946406925.1 uncultured Spirochaetales bacterium
GCCCCAGCCTTATAGGCTGAGTGCAAACCACCCGTTTGACGGGTGGTTGTGATTTTTGTATGCTGAACTACTGAATGTTTAAAGCTGCTTTCTCGGCTTGGGTCAGTTCTCTGGCTTCGCCGGGCTGCAGGCTGGCGTCAAGTTCAATTGCGCCTTCTTTTACGCGCTTCAAATAGGTGACTTCGTTGCCAATCGCTTTGAACATGCGCTTAACCTGGTGATATTTTCCCTCATAAATTGTAAGCAGACATTCGTCAGGGCTGTTTTCCCAGACAAGTTCCGCGCTTTTTGCGGTAAAAGCTTCTTCGTTGTGCTCGCGCGGCACTTCAAGGTTGTTCTTGAACTGTTCAGTGTAATCGGCTTTTTCTTCGTCAGAGAGCTGGTCTCTTAGACGCACAAAATATGTTTTCGGAATATTCTGTTTAGGCGAAGTCAGTCTGTGCGTCAAGTTTCCGTCGGTTGTAAGCAGCAGCAGCCCCTCTGTGTCAATGTCGAGCCTGCCAATAAGGTGAAGGTCTCCGCCGAGGGCGCGGTGCGTAAACTCATTTTCAAGCAGGTCAAAAACGGTTTTATGCTCGCCGTCTTTGGTTGAGCTTACAACACCTGCCGGTTTATTCATCATAAGATAGATGTGCTTTTGAAAGACAAGCTCTTCACCGTCAACAATGACCTGAGATTTTTCAGTATTAACATGAAAATCGGCGGCTGTTACCACTGCGCTGTCAACCGTAACAACGCCGGTGTGCAGCAGTTTGCGCACGTCTTTTCTAGAGCCAAAGCCCGAAAGTGCCAGAAGCTTGTCGATTCTTTCTATAGACATTAGCTGCGGTCGTCCATCGGAATGTATTCGCGCGGTTCAAGGATGTTCTTGTAAGCAGGGCGGTAAATGCGGTTACCTGCAACAACTTCCTCAATGCGGTGTGCTGACCAGCCTGCAATTCTGGAAATTGCAAAAATCGGTGTGAACAGCGAGCGCGGAATATTGAGCATTGAATAAACAAAGCCTGAGTACAAGTCTACGTTTGCGCAGATGCGTTTGTCACTGTGACGTTCTTCATGGAAAATATCCGGTGTAAGTTTTTCAATAAGGCAGTAAAGATTGAATTCTTCAAGACAGCCTTTTTTTCTTGCGAGCTGTTCTGCCTTGCGTTTAAGCTGACAGGCGCGCGGGTCGCTTATTGTATAAACAGCGTGGCCCATGCCGTAAATCAAGCCTGTGCCGTTGCCGGCTTCTTTTCTCAAGATTTTTCTAAGATAATCAGAAACTTCTTTTTCGCTTGACCAGTCTTTTACGTTTTTCTTGATTTCGTCCATCATGCCCATAACCTGAAGGTTTGCACCACCATGGCGGCGGCCTTTAAGAGAGCCTACACCGGCTGCAATGGCTGAGTATGTGTCTGTGTCGGCAGAAGAAACTACGTGAACTGTAAAACTTGAGTTGTTACCGCCGCCGTGCTCAGCATGCAGAATAAGCGCAAGGTCAAGCAGTTCTGCCTCAAGGCGGTCATATTGAGAGTCAAAGCGGATAAGCCTCAAGAAATTTTCGGCTGTTGAAATTGTCGGGTCAGAAAAGTGAATGTACATACTCTGGCCGTCGTAATAGCGTCTTTTTGCCTGGTATGCGTTTGAAACAAGGGCAGGGAATCTTGCGATTAATTCGATGCACTGGCGGATAACGTTTGCGACGCTTACGTCTTCCGGCGCATCATCATAAGAGTAGCTTGCAAGAACGCCGCGCGCAAGTTTGTTCATAATGTCCGGCGACGGTGCTTTAAGAATCATGTCTTCAGTAAAGAATGAAGGAAGCTCGCGGCGGCTGCCCAAGAACTGGCAGAATTCCTCAAGCTGGTCTTTTGTCGGCAGCTCGCCAAAAATCAAAAGATAGATTGTCTGCTCAAAGCCAAACTGATTGTGTGCTTCTGCATCTTCAATAAGCTTTTCTACGTTATAACCGCGGTAGTAGAGTTTGCCTGGTACTGCCACTTTCTGTCCGTTCTGCATCTCATAACCGACAACATCACCAATTTTGGTCAGACCAACAAGAACACCGCGTCCGTCGCTGTAACGGAGTCCGCGCTTTACGTCATAAGTCTGAAAAAGTGTCTGGTCAATCGGGTCATTGTTACATGCAAGATCTGACAACTTATTAATAAATGCTTTTTCACTGTAATCAGCCATTTCGCCACCTTGTTTTACATAATTTTGTATTTTTATGCGTATTTTTCTTGATTTCAAGCATAATTATACAAATTATCGGAACCGTAGGCAATAGTCTAAAATGCGTTTTATTAAAGCTTTTCTTTAAAAAATGGAATTCTCTTTCTATTGATGATTGTTGCTGCCAGTGGCAGGCTTTTCATTGAAAGGCTGTTTATGCTAATATGCCTGCATGATTGAATTGACAAGCAAACAGCGCAGAAATCTTGAGAAGATTGCGCATGACATTGAACCTGTGGTAATCGTCGGTGCTGCAGGAGTAACAGACGGTGTTATCAATATGGTGCAGACATCGCTTGCGTCGCATGAACTTATCAAAATAAAGTTCAACGAATATAAAGACGAAAAAACAGAATTGACTCAGAAAATCTGCATTGCTACAGATGCAACCTTAGTACGCATAATCGGCAACAGAGCAATTCTCTACAAACAGGCAGAAGAGCCTGAAGACAGAAAAATAACAATATAATGTGCTCGAAAGCTGGTTTGAAGCTATGCTCTCAATACAGCTTTCCGGACAAGCCTTATCTGCTGCCTGCACTCACTTAAAAGCATAAGATTCCCTTATCAAATCAAGATTTCTTATGTATAATTTTAATATGAAGAAATTTCCGCGCTTTGCAAAAAAAGCACTTCAGTTTTTTACCCTCGTAAGCAGCCTGTTCTTTAAAAACGATTTGCTGACATATGCTGCAGCCGGTTCTTACGGCTTTTTGTGTTCTCTTGTGCCGATTATAATGCTCATCGCGGGCATTCTCATCCGTTTTTTTAAAACAACGCCGGATTCTCTGCTTGCAATGCTTAATCAGACTCCGATAACAAAGGCTTTTGATCTGCAGAATGTTCTTGTATCAATTTTGTCTGTCAAAAAAGCCGGTGTTTTCGAAATCATCATTACAGTTTTTGTTCTGCTCATGGCAAGACGGTTTTTCAATTATTTGACGCGCGGTTTCAGACAGATTTTCAGAGACGCTGTGCCAAAAAGACCGGTGCTCGCCGGAATTATTACATTTTCTTCTGAAGTGCTGCTGGTTCTCGGCGTGGCACTTTTGGTGTTTGTACTCAATGTTTTTCAGACTTTCATCAATGTAACGGGGCTTGTCTCTTATGCGCCGTGGTTTCTAAAAGAATCAGGCGAGCTTTTTTTGAACACTCTGCCTGTTGTAACGATGTTCATTGTAATAATGCTCTTCTATCATTTTGTACCAGGCAGCAAACCCAAATTCAGTTATTGTGCAGTGTTCGCCGCGTTCTGCACTTTTTCGTTCTGGCTTTTTGACATATTTTTTCATCTGTTTCTTAATATGGGACGTTATAACATTGTTTACGGTGTTTTAAGCAATCTTATAGTTTTGTTGCTTGAAGTTTATGTTTTCTTTATTCTGCTTTTGTTCTTTGCGGAATGCATTTTTGTAAAGCAGTTTTATGACATTTTGAATTTTGAGCAGCTTTATCTGCTGCCGCCTGAAACTTCTAAAACTCCTGCCAGTGCGTTTACAAGATTTGTCTTTAAAGAGCCTGAATCTGTTCTGGATTCTGTTGTGATGAACTTGAAAAAAGGGCAGAACATTTTTGAATGCGATACAAAAAGCGACTGTATATATTACGTGGTTTCGGGCAGGGTTTCATATTTTGAGAACAATCATATTGAGTATTATTCAGCCGGAAGTTTCTTTGGCGAAATTGATTGTCTGACTAAAAGAAAGCGCCAGAGCTCAGCTGTAGCAGAAACTGATGCAAAGCTTTTCTGCATTTCTTATGACACGTTCAAAGAACTTCTGGACTTCAGCTCAGAATCTAACAAAAAAATGGTAGAAACTATGAACGCCTTTTACAGCCGAGCAAATAACAGCTAGCCCCGCCGGCTGCCGCGCCAATTACTGTGCATTATTCCAGAATGTTTCAAGCTCTTGTTTTGTGCAGTCTTTTAGGGTTTTGTTTTTCTCTCTTGACTGTGCCTCTACAGAACTGAAACGGCTGTAAAACTTGGTGTTTGCATTTTCTAAGGCGGCATTCGGGTCAACTTTTAAAAGCCTTGCAAGGTTTACAGCAGATGCAAGCAGTTCACCGACTTCTGCTTCTACAGCCTGTGCATTTTCAGCTTGGGCTGCAGTCTTTAGTCCAGCCAGTCTGCACTCAAGCTTTTTGAATGCGCTTTCTTTGTCGTCAAGCTCAAAGCCTGCTTTTGCCGCTTTTTTGCGCATTTTATAAGACTTTAAAAGCGGCGGAAAACCTTTCGGAACTTCGTCTAAAATGCTTTTTTCGCCGCCCCTGTTTTCAATGCCGCGCTTAATAGCGTCCCACTGTGTAAGCACTTGCTCAGCAGTTTTTGCGCCGCCTTCAAGCGCATTCTGCTGTCCTTCAGAATTCGGAAACACATGCGGATGGCGCCTGATAATTTTGTCAGAAACTTCGTTCAATACGTCTGCCGCAGTAAAATTGCCAAGCTGTTCATTCATGTAAGTAATCATTGCAGTGTTCAAGAACACATCGCCAAGCTCTTCTTTTACATGCGGAATATCGTTCTGCGTGATTGCATCAACCGCTTCAAAAGTTTCTTCTATTAAGTCGCTCCGCATAGTCTGCGGTGTCTGTTCTCTGTCCCAGGGGCAGCCGTCCGGGGCACGCAGCTTCTGAATAATTGAATATAACCTGCCGAAAGCTTCTTTTGTGTTTTTGTCGTCCATGTGTAAGTTCCTTTTTCTGTGCAGGCGAATTTCTTGGCAGACACTGTGACTGCTTAAGGCTGCATGCTGTTTATCGGGCTAGTTTGCGGCTGCCGGAACAGTCTTCGGCAGTCTGCGTTTAGATTGGAATGAAATCCTTATTGGAAAGATTTCATGATATTTTTAATTGCGGCTTCACCGTCTAAAGTTGTAACAATAATTGACAGAAAATATTTGTCCTGTTCACGTGTAAAATACTTTTGAGTTAAAGTCATTCCGTTTACAGTTGATGTTGCAACGAAGGTGACGTATTCTTTGCCTGCAATTTTTTCTTTTGAAAGACCGCTGGTTTCATATTTAATGTTCTTGAGAGCATGCAGTTTGTCTTTCATATTAGTCATGTGCTGCTCTGTAGACATGTCTTCAACAGCTTCGTTGCAAATTACCATTATATTTTCGTTTGTCTCAATATTATTTGCAATTATAAGTGTTGTAGTGTCCTGAGCCTGCTTTGGTGGAATTTTATCAGTGTCAAACTTAGTCCAGCCGTTCTGCAGTTTGAATTTCAAATTAAAGAAGCGGTTGGTGTATACATTGTTATTCCATGAGCCGGTTAAATCTGATTTATCAGATGCTTTGTTTTCTTGTGCACCAGCGATTACTGATACACACAAAAGAATCATAAAAACAACTAAAAATTTTTTCATATTCCTTCCTTTTGCACCATGTTGAATTGTTGTCGAATTGTTCTAAGACATTTCATTTTAGTGCTCATATTACTTTTGCATATTTATCCCTAAATTTCAAGAATTTTTTTTAGCATTTTCAGGCTGTCTTTTTCAGACTTGATGAGGCGCAAAAATAATTTCTTGCGGTTTCAATTTTGTGGGGCTATAATACATGAAATACATTTTATGCATACACTACGGAGGAAAGTATGGCATCAAAGAACAAATCATCT
>CAMJMF010000178.1 GCA_946406925.1 uncultured Spirochaetales bacterium
AAGAAATATAAAAACTCTATAAAAATAATATACCAAAAAAATAATAGGATGTGCTTAAAAAAGCACATCCATCAGCAAAAAAGTTAATGCTTATTTCTTGAACAAGTCGGCAAAAGCTTTCTTTTCGCCTTTCTTTACTTTGATTTTTTCAAAAAGGTCTTTGTAAAGCTTCTGCTCTTTCAAGTCGTCAACAAGATATTCTTTGCTCTGTGCATCTGCGTAATGCTTCTTGACTTCTTCAACTGAAATCGATGCATTTTCTGCAATCTTAGCATATTCTGCTTCAACTTCGTCGTCTGCAACGCTGATGTTCTTGTCTTTCAAGAGCTTTTCAATAATAATGCGGCCTTTGAGTGCCTTTTCAACGTCTGGTCTCCATTCGTTGAGCATCTGGTCTTTTGTCTGACCTGAAGATGTAATAATCTTTTCAAGCTGCTCTGTAGTTGTCTGAAACTGACGTGCCATCATGCGCCAGCGTGAGCCAAGCTCAGCTTCGCACATAGATACAGGCAGGTCAATCGGGTTTTTCTCAACAAGCTTTTCGATAAGAGCTGTTGTCTTAATTTCGTTAAGGCGGTTTTCAAGAGCACTGTTGAGGTTCTTCTTGATATCAGCCTTGAGGTCGTCAAGAGTCTTGAACTTTTCGTTAACGTCCTGTGCAAGCTCGTCGTCAAGTTCCGGAAGATTGCGGAGTTTCAATGCTGTAAGAGTAACTTTAATCTTCTTTGTCTGTCCGGCAAGTTCTTCATTAGGATGATCTTTCTTGTATTTCTTTGTGACTTCTTTTGTATCGCCTTTCTTCATGCCGATAACGTCATCGTCAAGCTCAAAAAGTGTCTGACCTGCACCAATTGTGAATACATAGTCTTCGCGTTCTGTGCCTGCAACAACTTTGCCGTCTTTATCAAGCTCGCAGTAGTTGATTGTTGCAATGTCGTCTTTTGCAGCTGCATCGTCGTCTTTTTTGTCAACAACGAGTGCGTTGCGTTCCTGAATAGCTTTGAGTTCTTCCTGAAGTTCTGCATCACCAACTGTTACAGACGGAACTTCAACTTCAATACCGTCCATGTTGATGTCTTTAACTTCAGGCATAACATCATAGACAACTGTGAAAGTCAAATCTTTATCAATGTTCAAATCTGGTGATTCTTTTAATGATGGCTGAGAATAGGGCAATGGCTGCTGGAAACCGTCTTCTTCAAAAATCTCGCCCAATGCTTTTTCGATAACCTCTGCAACAGCTTCGCCTTTCAATGATTCACCGAATTTGCGTTCCAGAATGTTTGTCGGAACATGTCCTTTTCTGAATCCTGGGATTTGTACTGATTTGGCGTATTTAGCCAAAAGCTGGCTGTATTCACCGGCAACATCGGCCTGTGGAATTGTTACAGTCAGTTCAACAGCAGAGTGTTCGATTTTCTTGATGTTCTTTGTTACGTTCACGACTAGCTATCCTTGCTTTCTAAATTTTGAAAAAAAAAGCGATTCAGATTACTCCGAATCGCTTTCGCTTAGAGCGGGAAACGGGAGTCGGACCCGCGACATCCACCTTGGCAAGGTGGCGCTCTACCACTGAGCTATTCCCGCAAAATTGATACGAACATCAATTCGTATTTTTGTCGCATAATACTTATATGCGAGAGAAGGGACTTGAACCCTTACGCCTAGGGCACTAGATCCTAAGTCTAGCGTGTCTGCCAATTTCACCACTCTCGCCCGTTGCTGTAAGTGCCAGCCGCCTGCAACAATATGTGCTTTTCAATCTAGCAGTTAATTGTTGTTTGTTATTAGTGACTATATATATTTGAGAAAAAATAGTCAATACATTTTTGGAAAATTTAGAAAAATATTCACAACTTGAAAAAAGATTTCTTGAGCTATTGGAGATTTGCTGTTATACTTAGTATTATTCACATCTCTAAAGACTGAACTTTTTGGAGATTTTCTTATTTTATTGGACTTATTGGAGGTTTCGAAGTGCAAATAAAAGATCCTAAAAAAACATGCTTTGCACTTATCGGAGTCTTTGTTGTTTTTTTTGCCTGCATCGGAATTATAAGACTTTCCAATAACATTTCGTATTCCTCTAAGATGGCTTATTATGATTTAAACTGGAATATAACTATAAATGAGAAGAATTACGGAAAGCACGGGCTTTCTTCGTTTGTTTTTCCGCCGTTGGAACGAAGCTCGATAATTACAATGACGGCTAATGCCCCGGAGCTGCAGAATAATGGCTATACAAATCTTGAGCTTGAGATTGATGACTGTGCTGTTGAGGTTTTTCACGGTCAGAAATGTGTTTTAAGCAGCAACATGAGCCGCTATTTAAGGCATAAGTACATCGGAAGCGGGCTGCTGAATGTTCCGCTTGTGGGCTTAAAGCATGGTGACACAATTAAGATAAAACTCTATGTAAATGAAAAAAATGCATTCAAGTGGCTGCGGCCTGTAAGATTTACGTCTATGACAGACTGCTTTGCAAACTATGTAAGAGAAAATCTGTTTATTTTTGTCTGTGATATATTCCTTTTAGTTTTTGGCTTAATCGGTTCTATCTTAAGTTTTGTCTTGTGGACGTATAGAAAGCAGGCTATGTCGCTGCTTGTTCTTGCCCAGCTGGTTTTCTGGTCGAGCATCTGTATCTTTTGCAAGCACAGGTTTGTTCAGTTTTTCTCTCTGAATTTTGCGCTGAACACAATTGTGGCTTATATTGCGCTTGAAATTGCTCTGATATGTATTTTCCTATTATATTATCTTTGTTTTGCCAACGAAGAAATTGTTAGAAAAATATACCAGGTTATTATAAGAGTTCTTACTGTTTTATTTTTTGCTTTCTGGATTCTGCATTTTACCAATGTCTGGCATCTTGCAGGACAGATTGTCTTTATAAGAGGTTTCTTGATTTTTCTTGGTATATACGGTTTTTCTGTTTCATGCGCAATAATTATAATCAAGCCTCTTGAAAAATGTGTTTCGGCGCTGGGTTTTCTGCTGCTGTGCATATTCTTTATTTATGATTATGTCTATTATTTTGTATTTTTTGTGACTATGGGCTCTTTTGCCTTTAACAGAAACAACTGGTTTGTTGTCGGCGTTATAAGCCTTACCGTCTGCATTATAATCTACTTTGTTTTTCAGCTTGTAAGTTCGGCTGTAGAAAATGTGGGCACTCATGTTGACGAGCAGTCTAAATCTGTTGATTTTGTCACAAATGTGCTGACTCGTGATGCAATTATTGAAAAATTCAAGCATTTTGAGTCTTTAGACAAGAATTATGCTGTTGTAGCAATTGATTTTCTTAATATGCCGGATGTTTCAACAAAAGCAGGTGCACAGGCATTTTATGAGGCGATTTCATTTTTTGCAGGTTTGATAAAGCATGTCTTCGGCATTGTCAGCGAAATAGGGCGCGTTTCTAATACAGGCTTTATTGTTCTGTCTACTGAAATAACTGAAAAACGCTTGCAGCAGATGCTTCTTGTTTTTCAGAATATTCTGAATTCTGATACTAAGCATGATAAATCAATGACTGTTCTGACGGGTACTGCTTTCAGTTATGAGCTGAAAGAATCTGACTGTCATGCGCTTTATTCTCTGGCTTTGCAGCGCCGTTCTGTCTTAAGCTCTGAAAAACACTCAAAAAAATAAGCTTTTAATTCTGCGGGTTTTGAAAAACATTATCGGCATTTTTATTGGAGAAAATAACATTATTTTTACAAATAAGCAGAATTTTAGTTTGCTTTTTTGTTAAGAAAGGCTTAAAATCAAATGTGTTGTTTCATCAAATCAGTGTACTTGCAAAACGTTGCTGTTTGTACTGGTGCATTAGATTTTTGAATACTTAAATCTTTTATTAATTGAGGGGTTCTATGGACGTTCAATTACAAGAGCTGATTGATAAAATTAAAAAAGATGGCGTTGGAGCCGCTGAAGCGTCTGCTCAAGCCATTATTGCTGATGCTGAGAAACGTGCGGAAGCAATTGTAGCTGAAGCTGAAAGAAAAGCTGCTGAAAATGAGAAAAAAGCAAAAGCTGAAGCGGAACGTCTTGAAAAAGCCAGCATTGATGCAATCAAGCAGGCTGCTCGTAATACAATTTTGTCATTCCGTGACGGAATAAACGCAGAACTTTCTGCATTGATTCAGGCTGAAACAGCAAAATCTTATGATGACAAGTTGTTAAAAACGCTTATTCCTGAAGTTGTTAAAGAATGGGTAAAGAACCCTGATGCTACTTCTATCAGCGTTTTGCTTTCGGAAAAAGATACAGCAGCCCTTTCAAGCAGTCTGGCTGCTGCGCTCAAAAACGAAATTGCAAAAGGACTTGAAATCAAAGCTGATTCATCACTTGATGCAGGTTTCAGAATTTCTACTAAAGATGGTGCGGCATATTATGACTTCTCTGCTGAATCAGTTGCTGCTCTCTTCTCGGCATATCTTAATCCGAAGACAGCTCAGATTATGAAAGATGCTGCTGGAGGAATACAATAAGTGTCGAATTACTACTATCTTGTTTCACAGCTTCCGGCTGTTGTTTTTTCAAGCGATAGTACAGCATCTCTTCCAATATCTTTTGATTATTTCAAAGATTTGTGTGCCAGATTTTTGGACGGCAGTGTTTTGGAGCAAATCAATAATTTGTCTCTTGAACCTCCGAAAGAGCCTGTGGATTCCGGCTCTTGTTTCTTGAACAGATGGTACGGTTGGGAACGTTCTCTTCGTCTTGCATTAGCGCAGCAGCGTGCAGCAAAGATGCAGAAAAACTTTGACTGCCCGGATGCAGCTACTGTAACACAAGATATTCAACAGCTTGCAAGAACAGCATGTGCTTTTGACAGCCCGCTTGAAGCAGAGCAATTCCTGAACAAAGAACGGTTAAAGATGATTGATGAATTTGCACCAATCGATGCATTCTGTGCAGACGCCGTTTTTGCTTATGGAGTAAAACTGCTGCTTGCGGCGCGCATTCAGAAATTTGACGAGAATGCGGGTATGGAGTCTTACCGCATTATATATGACCAGATACTTGGAGAATCAAAATGACGGATACAAAAGGAAAAGTAGCTGCAGTCAACGGAAACATGATCAGCGTTCAATTTGAAGGCGATGTTTCATTGAATGAAGTAGGCTACGTAAAGGTTGGCAAAAAAAGCTTAAAGAGCGAAGTTATCCGTATTCGTGGAAATCAAGCTCAATTACAGGTCTTTGAAATGACCAAAGGCATTAAAACAGGTGACGAAGTTGTTTTTACCGGAAACATGCTTTCTGTTACTTTAGGCCCTGGTCTTTTGGGACAAGTTTTCGACGGACTTCAGAATCCGCTTCCGCAGCTTGCTGAACAGGCGGGCTACTTCCTGGAGCGCGGTATTTATCTGGATGCTCTCGATAAAACAAAAAAATGGGATTTTACTCCTATCGCTAAAGTCGGCGATACCGTTAAGCGCGGTGATTATTTGGGTGAAGTTCCTGAAGGAAATTTCAAACACAAAATAATGGTTCCATTCAATTTTTATGGAACTTACAAAGTAGATTCAATTGTTTCTGCCGGCAGCTATACAAACACAGATGTTGTAGCTGTTCTTTCTGATGAAAAAGGCAAGAAACACGACGTAACAATGACTTTCCAGTGGCCGGTTAAACGTGCTGTTGACTGTTATGCAGAGCGCTTAAAGCCAGAAGACACAATGGTTTGTCAGATTCGTCTTGTTGATACATTCTTCCCTGTTGCAAAGGGCGGTACATATTGTGTACCTGGACCTTTCGGTGCTGGTAAGACTGTTTTGCAGCATACAACAAGCCGCAATGCAGACGTTGAC
>CAMJMF010000179.1 GCA_946406925.1 uncultured Spirochaetales bacterium
GGCAGTTTCCTTTAATTTATTAAGCAAGGTGTCTTCCTAAAAGCAAATTAAGTTACACTGATTTATAGCAAATTCCCGTGCTTTTTTCCAGAAGCCGACGCTTTTCGCAACAGCCCAATCTACAGATTGTGCGGCGCAAAAACTGATCGGATTACCAGGTTGCATTAAAATGCAGTCTGCTTGCAGATATAGTATTTCCACTATCTTTTGTTATAGCATTCCATTCAGCCTCAGTTCCCGCATAGTAAATAGGTCCGCTAGTTTGTTGGAATGCATAAGATTCAAATCTTATTACTGATTTAGGAATATTAACCCTTTGGAATGTTGTTCCAGCAAACGCACTTGAACCGATTGTTGTTACACTGCCAGGAATTGTTATAGTTCCGCAATTTGCGTGACTGAAACCATTAATTTTAGTCATCGTTGTCGAAGTTATTGTTATGCTGCTTGCACTTGTTCCTACAAAAGAGTTCATTGCAATAGAACCTACGTTATAAATGTTTATTGTTGCAAGATTTGGACAGTTAGAAAATGCACCGCCGTCAATTCCTAAACTACCACTGCCGGTTATTGTCACACTTTGAAGTGCTGAACAGCCGTTAAATGCATTTCCGTATATTCTTCCATCAATGCCGCTTATAGTCAGGCTGGTTAAATAAGTAAGATTTTTAAATGCATTGGAAGCAATGCTGTTAAAAGTCTTACCGTTTAACGGTGATGTTATAGAAAGATTAGCCGGAAGTGTTTTTCCTGCTCTAAAAGCAAGCTCACCGCTTGAATTAACGTACATAGCATCTTTTACTGTAACAGGAACGTCTGTAAAGCTTGCAGGGTCACTTTGAAGTGATACACGGTATGTCGCATGATAAACGCCCGGATCTGTTGAATCTTCAAGTGCAGATAAATTAGCATTGTTAGTAACAGAAATGTCTACATTAGTACCATTAGCAGAATGGCTGATAGGACAACTGCTTATAGATGTTCCATTAGAATCAAGCCACTCAACACTATAAGAGTTGCCTGCTGGTCTGATTAAAGTAGCCTGTCTGTCAGCGGCAGTATCTGTAAAACGCCACAAAACTATTTCTGTTGTAGAAATGCCGTCAATCTGCCATCCTGCATAGATTTTTCTGTCGCCAGAAACCAACCAGCTTCCGTTTTTAACCATCGGCGCATATGTAGATGACTGATATTGCCATGCTGAAATTGTTTTTCCCTTTTGAGTTTCAAATGTTGAGCCAATAAGAGAATAAGGCGTAACATTCATGCTCGGCGAGGTTGAAGAATCTACAGTGTTGTCAAGAATCTTTGTATAGCCCGGTGTTCCGTTTGCTTCACATGTAGCTTTATCTATATAAATCGCGCAGACAACCTGACTGCAAATCTTTACTGTGCACTGAGCTGTAATAGTGCTGTCGTTAGTGTCGGTTGCCGTAATCGTTATGGTTTCACCTGCAATAGACGGATTGGCAGCAGCCGCAATAGAAACGACACCGGCATTAGTTATATCAATTTTGCCGCTCGGAGAACTTGAGAATGTGTAGCCGTCGCTACCTGTAACGGTAAGCTGCGCCGTGGCAGGCATAACTTTTGTTCCTGCAGAATCTTGTGTAGTAATTTTGCCCGTACTTATAAGCTGTGCAAGCAGCGTGCTCGGTTTTGCAATCTTGTCTTTGCCGGTCGTCTGTCCGTTGTCGATTGTCACCGCCATTGAATAAAGCGCAT
This sequence comes from uncultured Spirochaetales bacterium, assembly GCA_946406925.1. Classification (GTDB taxonomy): domain Bacteria; phylum Spirochaetota; class Spirochaetia; order Treponematales; family Treponemataceae; genus UBA1240. The sequence continues at coordinate 1,726 of CAMJMF010000179.1, forward strand.
AAATCTTTGTATCGCCATCAACAGTAATATCTGCTGTCTTGCTAAGTTTTGCAGACGAAGGTGTTGTCTTCTGCCAGTCTGAAATCTGCTCGGTGTGTCCAGTCTGTGCGCCCTTGTTCGTTTCTATAAGAGAACCTGCAAGCGCATAAAGTGAGCCGGAACTTGACGTTCCATCGCTTCCGCCAAAGAATTTTGTGTAATCGGGCGAAGTTCCTGCATCATGCGAAGCTTTGTCTTTGTACATTGCAAGCACGCACTGACTGCTGAGTGTTATGTCTACTGTTGCATAAAGCGTAGAATCATCGTAGTCTGTTGCTGTTATTGTTACGGTCTCGCCTGCAAGCGGCGGTGTATAGCCTGATGCAAGAGAAACAGCCCCGGAAGAACTTACGCTTACTTTGCCTGTATCATACGAATATGTGTAGCTGTTGCTCCCATAAACTGAAAGCTGCGCTGTCGCCGGTCTTAACGCCGTTCCGCCTGAGTCTGATGAAATGCCCAGCGTTGAAATAAGGCTGCTCGGTCTTGAAATTTCTGGAACATCGCTTGTTACGGCGACTTTATAGACTGCGGTAAGCGTAATATCGCCGCGCACGCCGGTAATGTAGCTACCGTAATGCATTGTTCCGTCTGAACAGAGCCAGCCTGCAACGCGCACGCCGGTAATATCTGCAAGGTCTATACCGTCTCTTGAATAATATGTGCCTGTTTTTACACTTGTGCCTCTGTCGATACATTCATATTTATACGGCACTTTGAATTTCAGTGTATTGTGGAAGCCGATCGCCTGTGGGTCAAGAAGAGCCTCGCGCGGCTGAGCCTCGCCTGCAACGTATATATAGGCTGTGCCAGAAACTGTATCACCGATTGATATTTTTGGAAGGACTTCTGTGGTTGTGGTTTCGTTTACGTTGTTTATCTCATAGCGTGTGCCGTTTACATAGAGCACAATGTTTACGTTTGTTACATCAAGAGCCGGAACCTGCCCGATAAGCAGTGTGGCATTTTCTTCTTCTATGGTTGTGCCGCCAAAGCCGCCGCCTGTTTCTGCGCCTGTGCCCCAGCCGCCTGCATCACCGCCGTTGTGGGGCATGTTGCTGTCGGGGGCAAAGCTTACAGCGCCGCCGCCTCCTCCCCCACCGCCGCAGGAAGCAAGCACAGCTAAAACCGCTACTGTAAAGAGAATGTATATTGATGAAAAGAATTTGCTTCTCACAACTCTCTCCCTTGTAAACTTGCCTGATGCAATATACTTTTAAGCTGAACACATTTACGGCTGTTTAGACTTTTCAGGGTCATCAAATTTAATTTGCGTTATAAAATTAATATATTATACACAATTTGTCATGCAAACTTGTGTTTTGACATGTAAATTCTTTGTTACCAACCCAAGAAAAAAGCCCTAAATATCATTTATGCGTATGGCTCTGACGGTGTTTTCAGTTTCAGTTTGTTATCCATGCATCGGAATCGAATACATAGAATCTTGCACCATTGTGCGCCTGAAATGTATGCGGATTACTGCCGTCAATACCGAAATCTTTGTTATTATCATCAGTATAGTCACCGTCAAGATCAAAGCCCCAATTCTCTTGAAAGTAATTTTCGGTGTAGTGACTAGCATAGCTTAAATCATTTCGCCAATGAAACTGAATGTAACTACCAGAACCAGAAATTATCATTGCACCGTACGCCCCATTGGAAGTTTTAAAGTAAATTAACTTTCCTACTAAACTTACATAGTTTGACGCTATCGTTCCATTACTCATACTGCTCTCTTTTGTCTGTACATCACTAAGCGTTATAAGATCGAAACAGTCAAGCTTATCAAGCCATTTGGCATAGATTGTAGTTGGACCTGTAATAGTGTCATTAGCAAAGTCAAACGGAATTGTACAGGCAGAGTTTGCATACCAGCCATCAAAACGGTTACTAGATTTCGTCGGGTTCGTAGATGGTTGAGCTACATGTCCACCATAAGTAATAGTCTGGCTTGAAACCGAACTTCCCCCATCTGTATCGAATGAAACAGTATAACTTTGAATCTGCCACTTAGCGTATACTGTGGTGTGCTGTGTAATAGCATTGGTAAAATTAAAAGGAGTTGTACAAGCTGCTGTAGTATACCAGGTTACAAAGTCATAACCTGTTCTTGTAGGATTAGGACTTGGAGAGCTTGCATAACCGCGATATGTTATAGGTACAATCCTAAAGTTATCGCCAGAGCCGTCATTCATAGCAAAAGTTACATTTGCTTTCCATTTGCCGTAAAAATCCTTATCGCCAGTTGTATTTGTAATTGAAGCAAGGGTGTTATATGTTTCATCCGTATACCAATTAACAAAGTCAAGATCTGTTCTTGCTGGCGGAGTAGTCAATGTTCCACCCTCCACTGTATATGTACTGTCTGCTACAGATGCAAACCCACTTGGTACATGATAGTGCACATTATATGGAATTGGATCCCAGTTAGCATACAGCGTTGTATGTCTTGTAATGCGGGTATTGGTAAAATCAAAGGTATTAAGCGTAGTTCCGCCGTCAGGTGATGTACACCATTCTACAAAGTTATAGCCTGTTCTTGTCATGGTGCTCGTATCAGGACTGCTTACAAGACTGTTATAAATTACAGTGTCATTTCTAAACGTACCACCACCAGTATAATTTTTCACAAATGTAACGTCAGCTACCCATTTGGCGTAATAGGTCTTGTCGCCAGTTGTGCCTATATTAATCGCTGGAACAGGCGAACCGCCAAATGATGAATCTTCATACCAACCTTCAAACCTAAGATTTGGATCTGACAAAACAGGCAGTGTCAAAGAAGTACTAGACGTGTATGATCCGTCCGGCACACTTTGTACAGGAGTTACATACGAAACAGTATATGTTGTTCCATTGTCGAACCGCGGTTCAAGCGTAATATCACCGCGCACGCCTGTAATATATCCGCCTGCATGAACAGAACCAGTTTCCAGACATGTCCAACCTACAACAGGATTATTCGTATAAGAAGAAAGATCTATTCCGTCTCTTGAAAAATATGTGCCGGAGAATGTTACGCCATTAACCGTACCTGAGTAATAATATGGAACTTTGAATACAAGGTTGTTGTGCAGCCCTATTTCGGTCATTTCAAGCTGTGCTACGCGCGTTGTGTTGTCAAGCAGGTATATAGTTGCAGTGCCAGAAACTTCAGCACCAATTGGAATTTTGGGAAGAACTTCTGTAGTTGTAGTTGCGGTTACGTTATTTATTGCAAAATGCTCACCGTTTACAATAAGGTCTATATCTACTTTTTGATAAGAAAGAGCCGCAGACTGACCTAAAAGCAGTGTGGCATTTTCTTCTTCTATGGTTGTGCCGCCAAAGCCGCCGCCTGTTTCTGCGCCTGTGCCCCAGCCGCCTGCATCACCGCCGTTGTGGGGCATGTTGCTGTCGGGGGCAAAGCTTACAGCGCCGCCGCCTCCTCCCCCACCGCCGCAGGAAGCAAGCACAGCTAAAACCGCTACTGTAAAGAGAATGTATATTGATGAAAAGAATTTGCTTCTCACAACTCTCTCCCTTGTAAACTTGCCTGATGCAATATACTTTTAAGCTGAACTCCTTTGCGGCTGTTTAGACTTCTCAGAGATATCTAAATTTAATTTACGTCATAAAATGAATATATTATTAGGCTCAGTTTATCATGCAGAACAATATTTTAGCATGTAAATTGTTTGTTTACAACATAAGAAAAACGCCCTAAGTACTGTTCTAGCGTAGATTGCTTCGCCTTCGGCTCACGATGACGGAATCAATCTACGCTAAGCCTTGAGGCTTGCGGCGCGGCTTAACAGACCGGACGGGCGGCGCGGAGGTTCTGACGGTGCTTCTGCCGGAACATCTGACGGAGCCTGACCGCAGTCGAGGAAGTATGTCTTCATTTTGCCCTTGCCCTTTACTTCAACATCAACGCCTTCGCTATAGTTGAAGTGATCTTCGGTCTGCA
>CAMJMF010000180.1 GCA_946406925.1 uncultured Spirochaetales bacterium
CAACAGCACCAGCTGACATTTCGTCCATACTTCCGGCTACAGTGTCTGCAATCTGAGTCATTGTAGTCATCTCAGTATTTGTCTTGTTAATTGCTTCTTCCATGCTGTGGGTCATTTCTCTAACCTGACCGCTTGAAGTATTAATATTAGTTAATGCTTCATATACCTGTTTTGAGCCTTCTTTCTGCTCATCCATAGCAGCGCTCATTTCTTGAACAAGCCGGTCTGTCATAGAAAGCTTGTCTGTAATATTAACAAAAGCTGTCGAAGACAAGCGTGAAGAATCAACAACATCGCTGATTGTCTTTGAAATATCTTTCATGCGCTGACCGATTATGTGAGACTGCCTGCTTGAGTTTTCTGCAAGAGAACGGATTTCATCTGCAACAACACTGAAACCAGAACCAAGGTCACCGGCATGAGCTGCCTCAATTGCGGCGTTCATAGCAAGCAGGTTTGTCTGCGAAGCAATACGTGCAATTACGCCGTTGGCTTCAATAAGCAGCTTAGACTGTTCAGCCATTTCGGTAACTTTCTTGTCAACTTCAGTCTGGCGTTCTTTTCCTTCAGACGTAACAGCTGACAGTTCCGCAAACTGATAGTTCATATTCTGCATCATTGAACTGACAGAATCAATGTTGCTTATCATTTCTTCAATACAGGCTGAAGAAGAGACAACATCAGAAGACTGAGACTTAACTGTTTCCTGAAGTTTCTTTGCCATATCAATTGAAAGACCCATTTCTTTGTTTGCAGCTTCAATTGCTTTGGTCTGAAATTCTGTCTGGCGGCTGACATTTTCAATGTTTGCCATAATTTCAGAAATTGAACTTGCAGACTCATAAGAAGATGTACTCAAACTCTGGCTTATGTAGTCAAGATCAACTTCTGCAATCTTAAGGTCTTTTATCAGCTTCTGCTGACGTGCAATAAATTTGTCAACATCAACACAGAGACGGCCTATTTCGTCATTTGTATTATGCTCAATACGGTATGTCAAATCCGCATCGTCAGAATCATCTGCCAGATTGTGTACAGCCTTTGCAACAAGGCGCAGCGGCTTGAAAATCAAATAATGCAGCGCGGCAAATGTAAGAATGCACAAAAGTATTGTAAAGACAATAACAAGTGGAATAATTACAGCAAGAAGCAGCTGGCGCGATTCAGCAATAACCTTTATAGGCATACCGACAAAAAACATACCGACATTCGGCTCGTCTGTTTCAATCGGAATATAAACAGTCAGATAGTCGTTGCCCTGAATCTTGTTTTTTCCCTGATACATCTTCTTTTCGTTGCAGACGATATTATAGATTGTGTCGTTGTTAAGCGTTGTGCCTACAGCGCGGTTGCCTTCTTTTATAAGAATAGAAGTAGCTACACGTGTGTCTTTAATAAAGATAGTAACTTCACAACCGAACATTTCATGCAGATAGTCGACAATATCATCTTTTGTTAGATTTTCTTCTACAACACAATAGCCTGTAAAATAGTCCTCAATATCTACATCACAGAACGAAACAATTGAAACGCGGTCGTCAAGCACAAGAATAGAGGAACGCGGCGTGCTTGTTTTGGCATTTTTAAAAGCCTGAGTATTCTTAAACAATCCAGGATTCGGAATCGAAATATCTGAACTGAAAACAATGTTGCCCTGTACATCCATTAAATATACAGTGGAAACATCATAAGCTGTACGGATAGATGAGAGTGTTTCTTTTATATAAGCGTAATTTTCTTCTTCAAAAGCAGCATCTAGCTCGTTTGAAGTAGCAATACGCAGAACTGCATTGTGAAGGCGGTCTACTCTGCGGTTTATTTCTTTGTCAAAAAATTCGATGCGTTCATCCAAAAGATTCTGAAAGTAGCGGTCAAAGCCGATTTCTGAAGCCTTATTTACACCTACAATAAGACAAACCGTATAAACAAGCAGTCCAGCTCCTATAATCATGATTATCTGTCTGATTAAGGATTTCTGTTTTACCACAGGTTCTGTATTTTTTGCATTATCAATTACATCGCTCATAAAAACCTCCACTGCACCATTACAGCTGATGACAAAACAACCTGCATTTCAGAATATTTGTTCAGAACTCAGTATATTGTGTCAAATATTAGAAATTACTACAAAAATTTCTAATATCTCTATATTATCATTAATTCAGTTTTTTGCAATAAGTATTTTACGAATTTACACAAAAAGTTTTTTGTTTTATCGACTAATGTGACAAAAAACGGTAAAATGCAAAAACTCAGTCTGAATGGAGCGCATTTTATGCCTTTTCTTAGCATTAACAACCTTTCTTTTGCATATGCCGCAAATACCGAAAGCCAAAAACAGGCTTTAGATAATATTTCATTTTTAGTGTCAAAAGGCGAATATCTTGTTATAACAGGCTCAAACGGCTCAGGCAAAAGCACTCTCGCAAGGCTCATTTCAGGGCTTCTCCAAGTACAGCAGGGCACAATATCGGGCGACGCATACAGAGGCAACGCCCTTCAGCATAAAAAAAGCAATAAAAACGCTATAAACACCGTTCCAAACGGAATAGTTTTGCAAAACCCTAAAACGCAGCTTATCGCAGAAACTGTAATAAAAGACGCGCGCTTCGGGCCGGAAAACCTTAATCTGCCGAAAGACGAATGCCAGAAAAGAGCAGAAGCCGCCCTCAAGCTCATGGATCTGCTTGACGCGCAAGACCAGCGCACCGTTACACTTTCTGGCGGACAGCAGCAGAAGCTCTGCATTGCGGGCATTATGGCACTTACACCAGAACTGCTGATACTGGACGAAGCGCTTTCAATGGTTGACCCTGAACGCCGCAGTCTAATTCTGGATTATATCGACGAATACCACAGAAACGGCGGTACAGTCTTAAGCATAACCCACAACAAAGAAGAAGCTTCAAGAGCGCAGAGGCTTATTCACCTTGAGCAGGGCAGAATTGAGTATGACGGCAATTTTCAGATTTTTTTCGAGAAGTTCGCTTTTTTCAAGCCGGATTACACAAAAAGCGCCGTTTCAAACCGGCAGAACAGCCGCACAATCATCAATATTGAAAAACTTGAATATGCGCACCCAAAGCAGAAAGAACTTTTCAAAGATTTTTCTCTCTCAATACAGCAGGGCAGTTTTACTGCTGTCATCGGCCAGTCAGGCTCAGGCAAGAGCACATTGTTCGAGCTACTTTCAGGGCTGCTCATTCCGTCTGGCGGCAGCATTTACGCAGCTTCCCGACCGGTGCTCGCAAGCCAGGACTGTGCCTCAACCATTTTTGAGGAATTTGCCGCCGACGATGTTGCGTATGGACCGCAGCAGCTCGGCGTTTCGGGCAAAGCGTTAAAGCAGTGCGTAATGCACGCAATGGATACAGCCGGTGTTCCGTTCAAAGACTATGCGGACAGGCGCACAACCTTTTTGTCGGGCGGAGAACGGCGCAAAGTTTCAATTGCAGGCATAATCGCCTTAGATGCAGAAATCTATCTGTTTGACGAACCGACAGCAGGGCTTGACCCGGAAAGCGCAGTCGCAACAATTAAGCTGATGCAGGATTTGTGCGCGCAGGGCAAAACCGTTGTTTTCAGCACGCACAGAACAGAAGAAGCAGAAACCGCCGACAGAATAATCACATTATCGCAGGGCAAAATCACAAGTGATTCTGCTGCAACTGAATCGGCTGCCACAACCGAAGCCGCAGAGCCTGAAAAGCTTGCAAAGGTTGAGCCGTTCGCAAATGCAAAAGATATTGCTTCATTTTCAAGTTCTGCGCTCGGCGGCTATCACAAAGACAACACGATAATTCACAGGATGTCGCCGCTTGCAAAATATCTTGCGATGCTTGCCTTTTTTGTGCTGACACTCGGCTTTTCAAACATAAAAATACTTTCAGCCGTCTGTGCAGCTGCAGTTGTCTATGCCCTGCTTGCAAAATATCCTGCTAAAAAGCTTTTTTCAAACTTTTTGATTGTTCTGCCTTGGATTGCGCTGTTTTTCATTTTTCAGCTTGTGTTCTTTCCGCCGAAGCCGGACGAAAAAGTGCTTTTTGCGTTTTATTTTGTCACACTTACGCCTAGAAAGCTTGAGCTCGGCATCTGCACAATGCTCCATTATATCGGTATACTCTGCTCACTTTCTGTGTTCATATACACTTCAACAGAAAGTGACATAACAGACGGAATGGAAGCGCTGCTTAAGCCACTTTCGCTTATCGGAATTCCAACAAAGCATGTCTGCCTTATAACAAGCATTATTTTCAGATTTATTCCATTGCTTATGGAAGAAGCCTCTGTAATCATAAAAGCGCAGACGGTGCGTTCAAGCGGCACTTTAAGGCAGCTGCCTAAAAAGAGCAGCGTAATCTCAAAATTCAAGCTGCTGCTGCCTTTGTTTGTTCCGCTATTTATAAGAACATTGCAGCGCGCAGAATCACTTGCAGAAGCACTTGATGCACGTTATTACGGTTACTATAACTAAGCTAAATGGAGGCTGTTTTGAGCGACGAACATATCAACGAATTCAAATTCTGCCCGAACTGCGGTTCAAGAAACATCAAGACAAAAGCTGGAACTCACTGGACATGTCCAGACTGTGGTTATGACCTTTACAACAATGATGCTGCGGCTGTGGGGCTCTTTCTGGTTGTGCACGGCAAGCTTTTGGTTTTTAGGCGCGTAAAAGACCCTCAAAAAGGAAAACTCGGACTGCCAGGCGGTTTTGTAAACAAAGACGAATCTTTGGAAGAAGCCTGCATAAGAGAATGCCGCGAAGAAATTGGAATTACGCCGCCGGTTTTCAGCTATTTATGCAGTTTTCCGAACACCTACCCTTATAAAACGCTTGTCTACTCAACCTGCGACGCTTTTTTCTATGCCGAATACAAAGGCACAGAAGAAGAGCTTTTGGCAAGCATAAAGACTGTTGACGGCGAGGCTGAAAACTGCCAACTTGTTCCTATAAATGAATTTGACCCGAACGAAATTGCCTTTGAGTCAATGCGAAAAGCCTTTGCGGTTTTAAGAAAAACCTGTACAATGCCTTTATGAATAACACGCTTAATTACACGATTATCATTCCGGTTTTAGCTTATGCCGCCATAATTGCGGACGTAATTTTCAGGCTTGTAAAGCAGCCGTCTGTAAAAGATTCGCTTGGCAAATGCCTGCTGCCATTATCCCGCAAAATAAAAAAGACAAATTTTATTTTGATTTTTCTTATTCTGGTTTTTGTCGCACTGCTCTTTTTTAGAAGATTTCAGCTTATAATTGAAGTTATCTTTGCTTTAATTGCTGTTATGGCTGTTGATATGGCAATTCAGGACTATTTTCTTCAGCAGCTGAACGGCATTTATGAGAACGCAATCATAAGCCTCGGCAAAAAAATTACCAAAGACAATGTAACGGCTTTTCCTACCTTTGAATACGAAGACGATTCGGAAGACGCTTCATCTGTGCCGCCGAACATGATTAAGATTGTCACCGAACAGAACGGAACAATTTATCTTGAATTTATCTCACCTGAAGAAAGAAACAAAGCCGCACAAGTTTTAAAGAACTGGCTTTGACCAACAATGACGGCTCTGATTATCTGTAATGATTGGGCTTTTGCACAAAGACTGCCGGCTTTTATAAAAAAACGGCTTGTTTCGCCGGAAAGTCCTAAAATGCAGATAAAGCATTGCAAAATAAAAAAAGCTCAAAGATTTTAGTCTTT
>CAMJMF010000181.1 GCA_946406925.1 uncultured Spirochaetales bacterium
CCTTTTTATCTCGCAGTCATCAACTTCAAAAAAGCTGTTGTCTTTTATAGACCTTGAAACCATTTCTAGGCGGTCTTGGTCTGTTGCACCCAAAGCAAGCTGTTTATGCGGCGGCACATGCACCGGAATGAACAAAATCTTGTCATAGCCAAACGTTATGCGGACGTCGTCAGCCAAAGCCAGATGCCCGATATGCGGCGGATTAAACGAACCGCCCAAAACAGCAAGCTTCATACACTATTCCTGCCCCGGATACTGAACTTCCATGCTGTCACAGACCGAACGCTCTGCCATGAACGCGCTTTTCTGCGGTTTTGCGGCTGTTTTCTGCTTGTCTTCCTTAAGCTCAACCGCATCTACAAGAGCGATTATAGCCTTGCGCACATCATTCATGCCTTTGCGCTCAAAGATTGACATGCCCAGAACAGTTTCATCTTTAAGCTGCTTCTTGATTTCAGCAAAGCGCTCGTCCGCGCCCTCAACATCAAGCTTGTTGCAAAGCACAATGCGCGGCTTTGAAGCAAGTTCCTTTGAGAAGCTTTCAAGCTCCAGCTTGAGCTTTTCAAAAGCACCGGAACATTCCTCATCTGAGCAGTCTATGATAAACACAAGACCTGCTGTTCTAGAGATGTGCTTCAAAAACTTAATGCCGAGACCGGCACCGTCAGAAGCACCTTCTATAATTCCAGGAATGTCCGCAATAATTATATCGCGCTCGTTATCAACATGAAGAACACCCAGGTTCGGGATTTTTGTCGTAAACGGATACGGCGCAATTTTTGGTCTTGCATTTGTAAAAAAGTCTAGCAAAGAAGACTTGCCAGCATTAGGAAAGCCCACAAGCCCTATATCAGCCATGATATTCAGCTCAATTGCAAGCATTCTTGATTCGCCGGGCTTGCCTTCGTGCGCATATTGCGGCGCCTGATTGGTTGAGGTCTTGAAATGCACATTGCCCCAACCACCTTTTCCACCTTCTAAGAAAACAAAGCGCTCGTCTTCATTTTCTGTAGTGAATTCACGAATCAATGTGCCGGTTTCAGCATCTTTGATAATAGATCCGGGCGGAAGCGGAATTATTACATCCTCGCCGTCCTTACCGAATCTGTTTCTGCCCTCGCCGTCTCCGCCGTTTCTAGCCTTGAATTTCTGCTTATAGCGCAAGTGTGCGAGCGTTCTCAAGTTTCTTTTAACTACAAAAATCACATCGCCGCCGCGCCCGCCGTCTCCGCCCGCAGGACCGCCATGAGGCACATATTTTTCACGTCTGAACGCAATGCAGCCGTTGCCGCCCTTGCCGGAACAAACTTCAATTATTGCTTCATCTGCAAATTTTATCACGTTGAACTACCTAAAAAAAATACCCGCACTAAGCACAGCAATGCCTAATCCGGGTATCATCTGCGACAAAAAATCGCAAAATCAATAAAATAAACGCATTACACCATCTGAAAGACAGTCGAGTTGTTCTCAAACTCGGTTAGTTTTCGAACAACTCTGCAATTTTTCAGGCTAAAGCCTTACAAAATTGCGCTTTGCTAAAGTTCGAGTTCGGAAAACTGAAGTTTCCAAACTCGTCCTATATTCATTAGTTTGCTTCAACAGAAGCAAGCTTTCTGCCTTTGCGCTCGTGGAACACAACTTTTCCGTCTGCTGTTGCAAACAAAGTATCATCCTTACCGCGTCCAACATTTACGCCTGGATGAATTTTTGTTCCTCTCTGGCGAACAATAATTGAGCCTGCTGTAACTTCTGTTCCACCATAAGCTTTGATACCAAGATATTTTGGGTTTGAATCGCGACCGTTTTTAGCACCGCTTCCGCCTTTTTTGCGTCCCATTTTATGCCTCCACTGCTATTTGACTGTTTTAACCCGCAATTTTAGATATTCGGGATATTCTGCAGCGATAATTTCCAATCCTTTCTGCAGATAATCTGCCGCAAACACCATTCGTTCCGCGTATGCAGAACTCATTTCAGTAGCACGGAATGCGAGCTGCCCGTGTTCCGAAGAATCGCAAGTAACAAGCTGTTCTGCAGAACCTGTAGTCTGAAGAACGGCAACAGTTGTTCTCACAACTGTTGATACTGCTGCACAAACGATATCCGCTCCCCTTGGTGCAAGACCCGAATGACCTGTAACTTCACAACTAACCAAAGCACCGTCTCTGTGTCTGCACAGAACAGCAGTTATCACTGTTTTTTGCCGTTATGCAACAACGATATCTTCAACAGTTACGCGTGTATACTGCTGGCGATGACCAATTGTGCGGTGATAGTCTTTCTTACTCTTGTATTTGAAAACGATTACTTTGTCGTCTTTGAAAGTATCTCCTACTTTTACTGTAACTTTTGCACCAGAAACATAAGGAGCACCGACACTAACTTTTCCATCGTCGCTTACAAGAACAACTTTATCAATTGTAACAGTAGAACCGGCTTCTGCGTCGATTTTATCAACTGTCAAAACGGCACCTTTTTCAGCCTTATACTGTTTACCTTTGTACTCAACCAATGCGTACATATTTCTACCTCTAAACGTAATAGTTCGTCACCCCGGCACAATAACGGGGAAGCGCCGGAGATTCTTTCCAAAATACTGAAAACACTTGCAAAACGAGCAAGATTCCGCAAGTGCTTCAGATTACAATATTTTAGGCTATCAAGTCAAGAACCCAATGTGTTAAATGTGTCGTTGCTGTGCACAACCAAGAGACTGCGTAGGCGGATTTTGTGAAGCAAAACACTCTGAAACCCCGAAGGGGTGAAGCCGTTTTGCTGAACGGAATCCGACGAGAGCAGGCTCTTGACTTATGCAGCAGACTTTACATCGTCTCTAAGAACGGCACGAGTATCAGATTCATTCCGTTTTCAAGCACTGTCTTAACACAGCGGACAAGGGCAAGGCGTGCTGAGGTCAGCGCAGAATTGTCTATGCCGAGTATCGAACAGTCGTGATAGAACGAACTGAAAAGCTTTGCAATTTCGTACAACAATGCCGCAATTTCAGACGGGTCAAGCTTTTCGGCAGCTTTCTTCAAAGTTGCAGGATATTCACCCAAAGCCTTGACGAGCGCCCATTCTGCAGGATGAGAAAGCAGTGAAAAATCTACATTGTCCGCGGCTTTTACGCCGGCTTCTTCTGCCTTGCGCAAAATTGAACAGATGCGCGCACCCATGTACTGCAAATACGGGCCGGTATTTCCATTGAAAGAAAGTGATTCTTTCGGATTGAACATCATGTCTTTTGCAGGTGTTGCCTGAAGCAGGAAATAATGAAGCGCACCGAGCGCGATTTTTTCTGCAACTTCTTCAGGACTGCCGACAGCCTCTTCTCTACCCTTTGAGGCTATTTCTTCAAGAGCGCCGTCTCTAAGCTGATTAATCAGATCATCAGCATCAACAACTGTGCCTTCGCGGCTTTTCATTTTGCCTTCAGGAAGGTTTACCATTCCATAAGACAAGTGGAACAGCTGGTTTGCCCATTCAAAGCCGAGCTTCTTCAATATATAGAAAAGAACCTTAAAGTGATAATTCTGCTCATTGCCGACAACATAAACCAGCTGATTGAAAGACCAGTCGTCATGGCGGCTTACGGCAGTTCCGATGTCCTGTGTAATATAAACAGAAGTGCCGTCTTTGCGGAGAAGCACTTTCTGCTGGTCTTCGCCGTCTTTATTCTTGCCTACAACTTCAGAAACATCTACGCGTGTAGAGCCGTCTTCTGCCTTAAAGAAAAGCCCCTTTTCAAGGCCCTGCTGAATAAGCTCTTTGCCTTTAAGGTAAGTTTCGCTTTCGTAATAGAATTTATCAAACGAAACGCCGGTTCTCTTATAAGTCTGCATTATGCCGTTTACAGCCCATTCGTTCATCTGCTTCCAGAGCTTGTGAATTTCAGGGTTGCCTTTTTCCCACTCAACAAGCATATTCTGAGCTTCGGCTTCTGCTTTTTCTCCGTTTTCCTTGCGGTATTTTTCAAATTCAACATAGCAGTCGCCTACAAAGCGGTCGCTTTTTACACCGAGCTTTTCAGGTGTCTGGCCTTCGTGGAAAAGCTGATAGGCGCGCATTGACTTGCAGATGTGCACGCCGCGGTTGTTGATGATGTTGACTTTATAGACTTCTGCACCGGCAGCTTTAAGAATGCGCGAAACTGATTCGCCGAGCGCGTCGTTGCGGAGATGCCCCAAATGGAGCGGCTTGTTCGTGTTCGGGCTTGAAAATTCAATCATGACGCGGCGGCCGTTAAGCGGCTTTTTGCCTGTTTCATCAAATGCGCCGTAAGACTGCTTCTGCGCAAGCACAGCTTCTAGCGTTGTGCGCACGATGTCGCCTTTTTCAAGCTTTACGTTGACATAAGGACCTACAGCTGCAAAACTGCCGACTTTTGAAGCTTTTTCTTTGAAAGAAGCGTCTTCGTTCAAAAGCTTTGCAACTTCCTGCGCAATAACAGGCGGTGCAATTCTTAAAACACGTGCAAACGGAAACATAGGGAAGCCGACATCGCCCATTTCAGGGTTCGGCGGCACTTCGGCAGTAACAGATTCAGCAGAAATATCCGGTGAATCAGCATTTTTTGTATTCTTAAGTAAATTAACTGCCGCCGCAATAAGCGCACGGCTTTCTTGTTTTAAATCAGCCATGAGGGAATAATAGCAAAATAAGCCTTCTTTGTATATAAGGGGTTTTGGCACTTGGAAGTGCCGGAACTTTTGCAAGGGAGGACACCAGCTCAGAGTCCGAAGGCCGCTGGTTTCCTCCCTTGAACCCTCTTTCCTTGGCCACGGCCTAAGGGCTCTGCCCTTAGGAATCCCGGATTAATCTGTGATAATTTGCTTTTGTACACAGACTGCCGGTTTTTGTGTCAACAAAAAGCGGCGCTTTTCGCCGGATAAACTTTAACCGTAGAACAAGCTGATGCGAAAAGTGCCCTAAGCCGTGCCGGAAAAAGAAGGGGTTAAAGGGGAAGGAAAAACCGCGCCTCGGATGAAGGGGTTTTGCCTTTCCCTTGTCTATAAATCCTTTGCGTCAGGGTCGGTGTTTTGGTCTACGCCGGAGTGGTTTCGGTTGTAGGTGAAAAGCCCTGTTCCGCAGTTGTTCAGCTTTTTGATTTGTGCAATGTAGTTGGTGCCCGGATAGAGTGTGTCTGCCTTTTGCATGAATGCGGAGCATTCGTCCTTTCTGCCGCTTTCAAAGAGAAACTGGGCATAATAAATGTAGGTGTAGAATTTTTCCGCATCTGTTTGTGATGCCTCTATTGCAGCAAGAAAATGCTTTTCAGCTTTTTTGTTTCCGCCGCCAAGAAAGCCCGGTGCGTAGAACATCCACTGGGCAAGCCCCAGATTTGCAGCCCACATGTCAGCCCTGCCTGAAGCCGCAGTCTCGTAAAGTGTCTTTACCCTCATTCCGTGGAACATTGCGGAAGCCACAGAAAAACTCATATAGCATGAAGTGGTGTCTGCCGTAATCATATAAAAGAGCGGATTAACACCGTCTGTTTTTTTGTGCGCGCTTATGTAGTTTTCGTTCCGCTCCATCTGGTCTTTCATCAAGAGCCTTTCCTGCTTTATGTCTGATTTTATGTTAAAGATGTATTCAAACTTGGCAAGGCGCACGCAACTCTCCCAAAAGAGCTTTTCCTGCTCAAGGTCTACCGCCTGGTCCGGCAGCCCGGCAAGAACTTCT
>CAMJMF010000182.1 GCA_946406925.1 uncultured Spirochaetales bacterium
AAATCAGGCATCTCAAAATCATCAGCTGCAGAAGAAGCGTCTGCCTGTGCAGAAATTCCGCTGTCAGAAGTTACGTCTGGAGACGGCAGATCACCGAAATCAGGCAAGTCAAAATCGCTGTCAGAAGAGCCGGTATCTGCGGCTGCAGAAGAATCAGTTTCTATGCCGTCAAAATCAGGCATTTCAAAATCAGTTGAAGAAGCCGTATCATCTATTGCACCGGCAGCCCCAGTGTCAGCAGCTGCGCCGAGAGAATCGTCCATGCTGTCAAAAGACGGCATCTCAAAATCATCGGTTGAGTCTGCTGCAGCCGGCTGAGCTGCGTTTGAAGCAGCTGCGTCAAAAGACTCTACAACAGGCTCTTCGTTTACGTCAGGCAAGTCGCCGAAATCAGGTAAATCAGGAACAGGTGGTTCAGCCGAAGCTTCAGCAGGCGCACTCTCCTGTGGAGCCGCTTCTTGAGTTGCAGCTTCAGGCTGGGCGTTTGGTGTATCAACAGAACCGTCTATATTTGAATTTAAAAGCGCGTCAATGTCTATTTCGCCTTCAGATGTTGTCGGAACAGATGAAGACTCAGCAGCCGGTGCCTCTGAAGAATCTGCCGGAGCACTTTCTGCGGCTCCTTCTTCTTCTTTTACAGGCAAGCCATAGAGAAAATCTTCTGAGTCGTCTGCTTCTGAAGCATTTTCAGGGAAAGGCAACGTACGGAGAGTTTCTCCGCGGGCAGCACGAACAGAGGCTTCGTTACCTAACGATTGTAGATTATTAACAAAATTCTTAAGCTGATTTAATCCGGGCATATATCTGATTCTATCCCTTAAAAAACGAAATAACAAGGCGAAACGCGGCTTTTAAGTGCACACTCTTGCCAAAAAGTACTTTTTACTATTTCAAACTTTCTAAAAAGCTGTTTTTTTCGAAAGAATTATTAGATATTAGTACTTCTTCGTTTTATCATCGGTGAAAAATTAGTATGTCTTAAGCTTTATCGAAGCTTTTCTAAAAGAATAAAAAAGACTATCATTAGACCATGTCTTTAAATTGCAAAGAAATTGACGCCGTTCTTCAGGAGCTTGTTCTTGAAGGCACTTTTATTCAACAAATTGTTCAGCCTACATTTGACAGCATTGCCTTTTATCTTTACGGGCAGGGCGAATCGCAGACGCTGCTTGTATGTCTTGCACCGGGGGCATGCCGCCTGCACACAACTCAGAAGAAAATCCCAAGAAATGACAAACCTCTGCGTTTTATGGAATTTCTCCGCTCCAAAATAAAAGGCTCAAGAATCAACAAAGCCGGGCAGCTTTCACAGGAGCGCATCATAAAATTCGAGCTTTCACATGGTGAAGACCTGTTCAACATGTATATCCGCCTGTGGAGTAATGCCGCAAACATCATTGTAACAAATCCGCTTGAGACAAACGAAAAAGGCGAAGAAAAAATTCTCGATGTATTTTTCCGCCGCCCTAAAAAGAACGAAATTACAGACGGCTTTTATAAGCCTGAAATTAAAAGCCCTGACGCACAGCAGAATCAAAAAACATTTGAAGTGCGCAAATTCGAAGAACTTGAAAATTACGAAAGTCTTTCGTTCAATCAAAAAGTTGAGCTTTGGTACACCGAGCATGCAGACACGCTTTCAAGAGCTTCTCTGCTTCAGCAGGCAGAAAAGCAGTTCAATTCGCGCTCAATCCGTCTGCAGGCCGCAATTGACCGTCTTGAAGCAAAACGCAAAACTTTTCTGCATGCTGAACAATGGAAGCATCAGGGCGATTTATTGCTGACGTACGGTTATCTTATTGAAAAAGCAGCTGAAGAAGGCAAAAACTTTATTGAATGTGAAGACTATGACACAGGCTCAACTATAAAAATTTATATCGACACAAAGAAAAAGGCTCAGGAAAATGCACAGCTTTTTTACGAACGCTATAAAAAAGCAGTTTCCGGCTTAGAAGAACTTGAATACGATATAAAAACTTCAAAATCAGAACTTGCCAAATTAAAAGCCGACTACGAGCAGCTGCTGGCTGAAAAAGACCCGCTCGTAATTCAGCAGAAATTGCACAAGCAAAGCATACCGCGCCAAAAAATTGAGAAAAAACACCCCGGCTTAGATTTTACCATAAACGGCTGGCACATCTTAGTAGGCAGAACGGCATCAGAAAACGACGAGCTTTTGCGGCATCACGTAAAAGGTCAGGACTGGTGGCTTCATGCAAGAGACTGGCCGGGCGGCTATGTGTTCATCAAAAACCAGAACGGAAAATCGGTTCCATTAGACATACTTTTAGACGCAGGCAACCTTGCCCTTTTCTACTCAAAAGGAAGAAAAGACGGCAGAGGCGACTTGTATTATACGCAGGTTAAACATTTGCGACGGGCAAAAAATGCACCAAAAGGCACAGTGCTTCCGTCTAACGAAAAGAATCTTTCTATAACTCTTGATAAAGAACGCCTGAAGCGCATTGAAATGCAGCAAAAAGAAGGAACATTGTTAATATAAAAAATCTCCAAAAAAATGAAAAAAAATAACTTTTTTTGTAACCTTTTTATCTGCTGGTGTTTATCATGGTGTAATTGCAAGCAAGAAAGGTACAAATGTTTATTTTTGATTAAGCCCGCAACTGGTTTCAACTCCTTTATCCAGTTGCGGTTTTTTATTTTAAATAGACCCATTCTTAATTATATGATAAGGTTATAATATGAAAAGATTACTTAAAAATTTACTTGTTACTGGCGGAGCCGGTTTTATCGGCTCAAATTTCATTCACTATATTTTCAATAAGACAGATTTTTCAGGCCGCATTATCAATATGGACGCGCTGACCTATGCAGGAAATCTTGAAAGTCTTAAAGACATTGATTCAAAATTCGGTGTAGAGGCACTTGGAAAAGATAAGGCAAGATATATTTTTGAACACGCAGACATTACAGACAAAGATGCCGTAAACCGCATTTTTAAAGAATATGAAATTGATACTGTAGTACATTTTGCCGCAGAAACTCACGTTGACCGCTGTATTTTAGGCCCTGAAGCTTTTGTAAGGACAAATGTTTTGGGAACATTCAATCTGCTTGACACCGCGCGTAACAGCTGGAAAAACCAAGACGGTTCAATGCGCAGTGACGTGCTCTTTCATCATATAAGCACAGACGAAGTTTACGGCTCGCTCGGCGAAACAGGCTATTTTGAAGAAACAACACCTTATGACCCGAGAAGCCCGTATTCTGCAAGCAAAGCTTCAAGCGATCATCTTGTAAGCTCATATTCACACACATTCGGGCTGCCAACAACATTGTCGAACTGTTCTAACAACTATGGTCCTTTCCAGTTTCCAGAAAAGCTTCTTCCGTTAATGATTACAAACATGGTAGACGGAAAAGACCTGCCTGTTTACGGCGACGGCAAAAACATACGCGACTGGCTTTATGTTGAAGACCACAACAGCGCGGTCTGGACTATAATGAACAAAGGCAGAACAGGCGAAAAATACAACATCGGCGGCGAAAACGAATGGCAGAACATAAAGCTGATTGAAAAGCTTATCGACATTGTTGCAGAAGAAACCGGCAAAGACTCAAATGAAATAAGAAAGACAATTAAATGGGTCAAAGACCGCCCCGGACACGACAGACGCTACGCAATCAACTGCAGCAAATTAAAGACTGAACTTGGCTGGAAGCAGACACATACTTTTGAAGAGGGCTTGCGCGCAACAGTCAAATGGTATCTTTCAAATGCTGATTGGATTGCACATGTAAAAAGCGGCGAATACGCCAACTGGATAAAGAGCAATTACACAGACAGATAGAAAGGCTGCACTATGTTTGAAGTAAGAGTTGAAACAGAATTTGCCGCGGCGCATTTTCTCCGCGACTACCATGGAAAGTGCGAGAATCTGCACGGGCACAACTACAAGGTTTACGCACATGCCAAAGGTTCTTCGCTGAACGAAGGCGGAATGCTTATTGATTTTGGTGAGCTGAAAGGCGCATTACGCAAAGTCTGCAGCACACTTGACCACACAAACTTAAACGACCTTGTAGAAAACAACAGTTTTGTGTTTGACCAGAACCCAAGCGCAGAACGCATTGCCTGCTATATTTTTAACAAACTGAAAGAAATGCTGCCCGACGCGCCGTTATACGCTGTTGACGTATTTGAAACAGACACAAGCCGGGCACGCTACACCGCAGACTAGTTATCGCAAGAAAGGCAGCGCACAGGAATATTCTGCTTATCGAGGTCTTTCTTAATGCCCTCTACAGTATATTCGCCTGAATGTACCATTGAAGCAATAAGAGCCGCGTCAGCTTTTCCCTTAGTAAGAACATCAGCAAGGTGTGCCGGTGTACCGCCGCCGCCAGAAGCAACAACAGGAACACTTACAGCCTCAACAATCATGCGCGTAAGATCAAGCTCGTAGCCGGCTCTTGTTCCGTCTGCGTCCATTGAATTAAGCACAATTTCACCTGCACCAAGTTCTACAGCGCGTATAGCCCACTCTCTTGCGTCAAGATCTGTCTTTATGCGGCCGCCGTTAATGTATACACGGTAACCGCTCGGACAGGTGGGGTCTTTTTTAGCGTCCATGCCGAGAACAATGCATTGATTGCCAAAAACGCGTGCACCTTCTGTAATCAAAGAAGGATTTTTTACAGCCTGCGAATTCAGACTGATTTTTTCAGCACCGGCCAAAATTGTAGAGCGGATATCGTCAAGAGTGCCGATACCGCCGCCTACGCAAAACGGAATAAATACCTGTGAAGCTACGCGGTGGATCAAATCGAGGATAGGACCTCTTCCGCGGGCAGAAGCAATAATGTCATAAAAAACAAGCTCATCAACACCCTGGCGGTAATACTCAGCAGCCATTTCAACCGGATCGCCGACATCAACATTATTCAAAAATTTTACGCCTTTTGTAGTGCGTCCGTCTTTCACATCAAGGCAGATAATAATTCGCTTTTTTAACATTAAAGGTCTCCTTCTGGGAGGCAGAAATTTTTTAAAAGTCTGAGCCCCGGCTCTCCTGATTTTTCAGGGTGAAACTGACAGGCAATAATAGAATCATGCCTTATAACGGCAGGAACTTTTATTCCGTATTCACAGAAAGCACGGACATCATTCCAATGAGCAGGTTCAATTACATAAGAATGAACAAAATAAAAAGCTGTTCCCTCATTTATGTTCTTAAAAATCCGGTCTTCCTTGCAGTGAACATCATTCCAACCCATATGAGGAATCTTCAGCCCTTCGGTCGGAATCCCTTCTCTTTCAAAGATATTCTTAAAGTGAGTAATTTTGCCGGGAACTAAGCCGAGACAATCAGTATCGCCTTCTTCTGAATGTTCAAAAAGAAAAGAAAAATGGATATTTCCGTAGGCATTAGCACTCATTGCAAAAACATTGACAACTTTATGTAAAAGAGTATTTTCTAAAGAAGATAAATAATAAGTTCCTTTACTAATACGTGATGAACTTCTTTTGGTTGATGAGGTAATCTGTTTTATTTTATATTTATAAGAAATTATAAAAGCTATTAATCATATATTGATAAAAATTACCATAGTTAAAACAAATATATGAATTTTGATATTAGTTTGAATTTGTTTTTCACGAAATTCTTTTATTGATTTAATTGACTCTGGATTCATATTTTCATTGTCTT
>CAMJMF010000183.1 GCA_946406925.1 uncultured Spirochaetales bacterium
TTTATTTGAAGTCTTTCGGACGACGCTCAACACGTTTACATTTTGTGCATTCTGCGACATTTTTAAGTTTTCCGCTTTCAAACAAAGTCTTCATTACTACTTCACCGCCGCATGAACAGAAAAATTTATGAGTTGCAACTGTAGTACGAGAGTTTTTACTGGCTCCTGCCATCAACATGCCTCCAACAAAGGATATTAGCATAAAAATATATAAAATAAACGTTAATGTCAAGTGTACAGGCTTAGAAAACTTATAGTAAAACCGATTTATGTGGAAAAGCGTTTTGAGCTATTGACTAATCAACATAGCTTTGGTAACATTGTCTACAAGTTTTCGTTTGGAGGGTTTCCTTTGGCACTTAAAAGTAAGTCTGTAGAGAAAAGACACAAGCAGAGTGAAGTGCGCCGTTTGAGAAACAAGGCCGCAAAGAGTTCTGCAAGAACTTGTGCAAAAAAATTTGTTGCTGCTGTTCATGCAAAAAATGAAGCAGAAGCTAAAGCTAAATTGCAGGAGTTGTGCAAAGAACTTGACACTGCAGGACGTAAGGGTATTCTTACAAAGAATGCAGTTTCACGCAAGAAGTCACGCATGATGAAACTTTATAATGTTTCATTTGCTGCTGCAAAGTAAATTAGAATTGATGCGGTTGATGATTTATCATTGACCGTACGTTCTTTTTTTTTATTTATCACTTTTTTGTGGTTAAGTCAAAATCGTTTTCTGTGGGGTTGAGATGGCTCAGAAAAAAATAACTAAAGTTGATTTGGTAGAAGCAGTTTTTCTGGATACAAGTCTTGAAAAAAAAGAAATCCAAGAAGTTGTAGACTCTCTCCTTGAAAAAATCAAAGATTCTCTTAAAGCGGGTTCTTCTATTGAATTACGCGGTTTTGGTTCGTTTGAAGTTCGTTTAAGAAAGGGCAGAGCAAAAGCACGCAATCCAAAGACTGGTGAACTCGTATCTGTTGAGCCGCATTCAGTTGCCATTTTCAGACCAGGAAAAGAACTTAAAGATACAGTCTGGAAAATCAAAAAATCCAAATAAGTTTCAACAGAGGATGTGCATTTTTAATGTGCATCCTGAGTTCTGATTTCTTCAAGTTTTCAAAAATATAAAAATAAACTATCTGCTGTTTATTTACAGCTCATGAATTTTTTAAGACATAATTTCTTCAAAATTCTGTCTTTAAGAGGTTCCTTTGAAAAATCAAATGACAGAGATTTCCTGCAGGAAGAGTTTCCGCTTAAAAGATTTTTTCTTTAATATTCTTTTGCTTGTCTCTGGTATAATTTTATTTGCTTTACCTCAACCGAATTTTCTAACAGTAAATGGCGTTTCATTTATTGCATATTTTTCTTTAATTCCTGTTTTTCTGCTTGTCCGCAGAGCTTCCTGGAAATCAGTCTGGCTTTACGGCTTTTTATACGGCTTCTGCTGCTATTGCCTTTATGCTTATTGGCTTGCGGCTTTTCATCCGATGGGAATCACCGTAATTTCTTCGATGTATGGCATTTATCTGATGCTTGCCTTTCCATGTTTAAAAGCTGCCTTCAATCTGTTTCCAAAAAACGGCTGGATTATTCAATGGGTGGTCTGGTGCGCTTATGAATACATAAAGACTTGCGGCTTTACCGGCTTTCATTATGGTGTAACCGGCTATTCTCAATGGCAGAATTCTCTGCTTTTGCAGAATGCTGACTGGGGCAGCGTTTGGGGCATCAGCGCCATTGTAACGTTTCCGTCTGCGGTTATTGCCCAGATAATTTATGAAGCCGGCATAAAAAAAAGTGAAACAGCAGAAAAGCGCAGCTTTTTCACTGGAATTAAGCAGGCGCTTTTTCTGCATAAAATTCCATGCTTTATATGGATTGCAGTATTTATTGCCGCGCTTGTTTATGGCGCATTTGCAAAGCTTGATTATTCTGAATCACAAAAGGTAAAAATTGCTTTAATTCAGCCGAATAACGACCCGTGGCGCGGCGGAGTAGAGGCATATTCTGCTAATTACGAGCAGCTCAAAAAGCTTTCAGATGAAGCTTTGACAGAAGATTACGGCATTCAGCTTGTAGTCTGGCCTGAGACGGCTTTTGTTCCGCGCATAGAATATCATTACAAATACAGACAGAACCGCGAAATCTTCGAACTTGTTGAAAAATTATTGAAATACCTTGATAATGAAAATGTTCCATTTTTGATTGGAAACGACCATGCTGTTTTGGGCTATGCGCGGAACGGAAAGTATGAGGCAATTGATTATAATTCAGCTCTGCTTTTTACTCCGAAAAAGAACTGCATTCCGCCGGAACCGCAGAAATACATGAAAATGCATCTTGTGCCGTTTACAGAATATTTTCCGTATGAGAAGCTTTTTCCAAGATTATATGAGCTGCTGCTTAACGGCGACACTCATATGTGGGAACCTGGAAATACAGCGGTTGTCTTTAATGCTGCCGGCATAAAATTTGGTGTTCCTATCTGCTTTGAGGATACCTTCGGCAATATGGGGCGGCGTTTTGTAAAGAACGGAGCAGAGGCATTTATAAATATATCGAATGACGCCTGGTCAAACAGTCTTGCCTGCCAGTACCAGCATCTTTCAATGGCTGTTTTCAGATGTGTAGAAAACAGAGTTCCGGCAGCACGTGCTACGGCTTCAGGGCAGACATCGTTTATTGACCCGAACGGAAAAGTGCTTGCAATGGCGGAGCCTTTCCAAAGAGTATATTTGATAGGGGAACTGCCTGTTCTTCCTGAAAAAAAACGAACAGTTTATACTTGTTGCGGTGATTTTGTTGGAATTATATTTGCAATATTAGGAATCGGATTTTTGATTTATGGAATAATCAGAAATCTTAATAACCACAAAAGAGGGGCATTATGAATTTGTCATCAGATCAAACAGAAAAAAATTATACTGTTTTTGGCGAAGAAACTGAATTTTATGGTGAGCTGAAATTTACTGATAATCTTGAAATTGCCGGAACTTTTGAAGGCACAATTGATGCTACCGGCAACCTTGAATTTGCCAAAACAGCAAAATGTGTTGTAGATAATATTAAAGCTGATTCAGTTGTTATAAACGGTTCTGTGAGCGGCAATATTTATGCGAATACAAGCATTGATATGCAGTCAGGCAGCAAGATTGTCGGAGATATAACGACAAAAGAATTGCGGATTGATGACGGTGTAGATTTTACCGGAAAGGTGACAATGCTGGATCATGAATTGAATCTTGATATTTTTTCTTATGCAGCGTCTGATTTTAAGAATGTTCTTATGTCTGCATCTGATGATAATGAGGAAAACTGAGAAATCGATTTTAATGAAATTATTATACCGAAAATAAAAGTCTTTGTTGACAGATTGTAATAGTTTTGATATGGTAAAAATATACATTTCATTTACGATTTTTTCCAGTAAATAATATATATTTTGAAAAGCATTATTAAGAACATGTTATACATGAAGCTGATTTGTTTGTGCAGTGTTCTTATAATTTGTTGATATATTTGAATATACAAAATACCAAAAACATGCAAAGTGCAGTCAATGATAATCATTTACAAGCTTTGCCTATACTATATTAAAGAATTCAGAATTATTTTTGCAATTCTAAAATTTGGAGTGTGTAATGGCACCAATTAAAAAGCGGCGTTTTATTGATACGTCAGGTGAGCAAACTGCTGATGAAACAGAGCAGACAACAGAATTGTTTACAGAATCTGCTTCAGTTCCAGCTACAGCCGCTGCTCCAGAAACTGAAAACAATGCTGATTCAGAACAGTCTGAAGCAAAGACTGCACCTGCAGAAAATGCAGCAGAATCTTCCGGCGGATATCATCGTCGTACTTATCAAAAAAGCCCGAATACAAAGGCCCGTATAGTAAGACCCCGCACTTCTCGTTCTAATTTCCAAAGCAAATCTGATACAACTACAAATACAGAAACAACAAACGAACTTCCGGCTGAATTTCAGGACCGCGACTCAAAGCCAAGACTTACAATAAATGAACTGACTTGCAAAGGCATGCAGGACTTGCGTGAGCTTGCTGAGCGCTATGGCGTTCAAAAAGAAGATATTGCTTCAATGAAAAAGCAGGAGCTTATCTTTGCAATTTTGAAGGCTCATACAGAGCATGGCGGAATTATTTTTGCTTCTGGTGCGCTTGAGATTCTGCCAGACGGTTATGGGTTCCTTCGTTCGCCGCAGAACAATTATCTGCCGGGGCCAGATGACATTTATATTTCGCCAAGCCAGATAAGACTTTTCAATTTGAAGACAGGTGATACAATTTATGGACAGATCCGCTCTCCAAAAGAGGGTGAGCGCTTCTTTGCTCTGCTTAGAATTGAAACGGTAAACTTTGAAGATACACGCATTGCACAGACACGCATTCCTTTTGAAAACCTTACACCGCTTTATCCAAATGAAAAGCTGAACCTTGAATATAAGCCGGACGAGTTTTCTACACGCATCATGAACTTGTTCTGCCCGATTGGTAAAGGCCAGCGCGCATTGATTGTTGCGCCGCCAAAAGCTGGTAAGACTATTTTGATGCAGCGCATTGCAAATGCGATAATTACAAACCATCCGGAAGTTTATCTGATTGTGCTTTTGATTGATGAACGCCCGGAAGAAGTTACCGACATGGAACGTTCTATTAAGGCTGAAGTTATTTCATCTACATTCGATGAGCAGGCTTCGCGCCACGTTCAGGTTGCCGAGATGGTGCTTGAAAAGGCAAAGCGTCTTGTTGAGCACAAGCGCGATGTTGTAATCTTCCTTGATTCAATTACAAGGCTTGCGCGCGCTTATAACCAGACAGTGCCGACTTCAGGCAAGGTTTTGTCTGGCGGTGTTGATTCGAATGCATTGCACAAGCCGAAGAGATTTTTCGGTGCAGCCCGAAATGTAGAAGAGGGCGGAAGCCTCACGATTATTTCGACTGCATTGATTGAGACAGGCAGCCGCATGGATGAGGTTATCTTTGAGGAATTCAAAGGTACCGGCAACATGGAAATAAACCTCGACAGAAAGCTTGCCGACAGAAGGCTTTTCCCGGCTATCAATATAAAGAAGTCAGGCACAAGAAAAGAAGACCTGCTTCTTACAGAAGACGAGCTTCAGAAGGTCTGGGTACTGCGTAAAGTCATAAATCCGATGGATGATGCTGAAATTATGGAATTGCTTATTGACAGAATGAAGAAAAGTAAGAATAATGAAGCATTCCTCCGTTCTATGAATACGGGTACGGGAGAATAACACAATAGAAATGAGTATGGTTTGTGGTTATCATTTGAGCCTGTAAGGTTCTTGATTTCAGGGCAAACCTAATCAGAATATATGGAGGATATTATGAAAGAGGGATTGCACCCTAACTATGAAGTTACCAAAATTACATGTGTTTGTGGTAACGTAATTGAAACACGTTCAACAGTAAAGAATATCGAAGTTGAAATCTGCTCAGCTTGTCACCCATTCTTTACAGGAAAACAGAAATTGGTTGATACAGCAGGTCGTATCGAACGTTTCAACAAACGTTTCAATATTAAGAAATAATTAAACATATTCGGAAACTTCAGTTTTCCGAATATGAACTTTAGAAAACGCAATTTTGTAAGGCTTTAGCCTGAAAAATTGCTGACCTGTTCGAAAACTAACC
>CAMJMF010000184.1 GCA_946406925.1 uncultured Spirochaetales bacterium
GAAAGCTTTAAGCCGCTTAAATCAGCAGAAAGCCCGGCATCAACAGAGTCTGAATCTGTTCTGGAATTCTTGAAAGTATAACCGCTGCTGGCAGAAAGCCCGAATTCAGCGGCGCTTCTTGAGCGGTTGTTTATATCGTGAGTCCAGACCGCGTCTGCAATAGTTTTATAAGCTTCAACTGGAAAATCCTTTATCTTTACAAAACTAGACGCGCTTTCAACAGCCGGAATGCAGTTTAACGGCGTGGTTGTATCTTCAAGGGCAGCGACACCGCATTTTTTGTAGAACACAGCTTTATTGTGTATAAAAACGCGCGTCGCACTGGCAACATTTCTTTCATCGCTCTGAATCTTCATCTCGTTCAGCTTGTAAGTTGAAGACGAAGAAAGATAGCCCTGCGACTTAATCTGCTCAAATTTTATCGTGTCATCATAAAGCGTATTCTTTGCACTGAAAATTGACTGCGCATTTTCGTACAAAAGCTTAAGCTCGCTGTAAAAGGCTTTTTCAACTGTAAGCGTTCTCTGCTGAAATTTACGTTTTGCATTCAAAAGCTCGTGGTCAGCCTGCAGCAAAGTCACCTGGCGCTTTACCTTTTCAGGCGAAATAATGTCAGCCGAGAGACTCAACGCCGTATTGTGCATGGTCTTCTCTATTGCGCTTAAGCTTATATCTGAACTTGCTGAAAATGAAAGATTGTTTGCCTGTGGCAGAGTTGCCTTAACATTCGGGCTTACCGTATAGCTCAATTTATCGTTTACAGAAGAGAATGTCATAGTTCCTGTGGCAAGCGTTATAGAAAAGCCGTTGTTTATTTCAGTTATTTTTGAAGAGAGAGCAGCCTTTTGAATATCTAGAGCAAGCTTCTTAAGTTCCGCGTCATTTGAAAGATAGCCGCTTAACAGACTTGCAAGAGAATAATTTGAGTTTTCTTCAGCAAAGCCCAGCCATGCAAAAAAGCAAAACAAAAAGGCAAGGGCTTTTGTTCTCAATTTCATGAATAAATAGTAACATACACATTAAATTTCTGAAATAATAAGAGCGCTAATATTTTGTTATCATCTGCATTTAGTTTTTATTTTTTCCTACTAGCAAAACCATTACAGTTGCGTTAATATCTTTTTTATGCAGAGATTGTTGTATCAGATACTTGAACCGGCAGACATTGAATGTCCGGAAAAATATAGAAATACTCAGATTACGGGGCTTGCTTTTGATTCAAGAGCAGTGCGCCCGGGCTTTTTGTTTTTTGCATTACCCGGAGTTCACACAAACGGCAACCGTTTTATTGCCTCAGCCTTGAAAAACGGAGCAAAAGCCGTCATTTATCAGGACGAATTACCGGCGGAATTAGCCGGCATTGACGCCGCTTTTCTGCATGTAAAAGACAGCCGCTTTGTAATGGCAGCGATTGCAGATGCGTTTTATGATTTTCCTTCAAAAAAGCTTGTCATTTATGGCGTAACCGGCACAGAAGGCAAAAGCTCAACTGTTTCTTTTATCTGGCAGCTTTTGCGCAAGGCAGGCAAAAAATGCGGCTTTATCTCTACTGTTGAATATTCGCTCGGTGGAGAAGCTCTGCCGAACCCGGAACACCAGACAACGCCGGAAGCACCTATTATCTGCGAAAAACTTTACGAGATGATACAGAACGGCTGCACACATGCTGTTGTTGAATCTTCTTCGCACGGGCTTTCTGTAAGAACCAACCGCCTCGGTTCTGTGCTTTTTGACGAAGCCGCGTTCATGAACGTTACACACGAACATCTTGAGTTTCACGGCACTCTTGAGCAGTACAAATCTGACAAAGCAAATCTTTTCAGAGCTTTAGACAAGCATGACCACAAGAAACAGCTTGCCGGAGCTGAAAACCCTGAACAAATAGAAGCCGCCGGCGCAGTAAACCTTGACGACAAGGCAGCTGATTATTTTGCGAAAGCAACAAAACACAAAGTTTTCGGTTTTTCTATAGAAGAAAATCCTTTGGTTCCAGACTCAATTACAGATTATTTTGTTGCAAAAGACATTAAAGAAACCAAAAGCGGCGTAACCTGCATCATAAAGCGAATGCGTAAAAGCGCTTCTACACCAGAAACAGTCTATGAACAGTCGGCAGAACTTTCCGTTTACGGCACATTCAATGTATATAATGCGCTTGCCGCAACAATTCTGATTTCTGCTTCATGCGGAATTGACGAGCGCAAAATCATTGAATGGTGGAATACGCTGAAGCCGATAACTGGCAGAATGACCGTAATTGACCAGGGACAGCCTTTTGAAGTGCTTATAGACTATGCGCATACGCCGTCTTCGTTTGAGACAATCTTCAAGCCGTTGTCAGAGCGCATTCACGGGCGGGGCAACCGCATTATTGCGCTTTTCGGTTCGGCAGGAGAGCGCGACACAAAGAAAAGACCAGAGCAGGGGCGCATCGCTTCTGAATATTCGGATATAATCATTCTGACTGATGAAGACCCGAGAAAAGAAGACGCAACTGCCATCTTGAAGGAAATTGCAGCAGGCTGTTCTAACAAAACTGAAAACAAGGATTTGTTTCTGATAAATAACAGGCCGCAGGCCATCAGAAAAGCATTCAGCCTTGCCCAAAAAGGCGACCTTGTACTGCTGCTTGGCAAAGGTCACGAAAATTCTATTATATATAATGAAACTGCCACACCTTACAACGAAATCGCTGAAGCAGAGGCAGCTTTAAAAGAAACTGGTTATACTAAATCTTTGGAGGGATGATCTATGGACATTGCAATTCTTTATGGCGGCAAATCTAGTGAACATGAAGTTTCTTTGCGCTCAGCAACGGCTGTTGTTCAGAACATAAACACCGACAAGCATAACATTCACCTTATCGGCATTACAAAAGAAGGCCGCTGGTTTTTACAGTCTTCCAATGAATTAAAGCGAATTAAAACCACCAAAAATGCTACTCTTTCAATAAAAGAAAACGCAGACATGGTTGTTTCTGTTATTCCGGGCGGCGGAACAGAAGGCGGACTTATCACAGTCGGTTCAAGTTTCGGCGCAAAAAACCTGCATGCAGATGTTGTTTTTCCTGTTCTGCACGGCAGTTTCGGCGAAGACGGAACTATCCAAGGTCTTTTTGAGATGGCAAACATTCCGTATGTCGGCGGCGGAGTTATGGCAAGTGCAGTTTCAATGGACAAAGAAAAGACGAAGCAGATTTGGCTTCACGCCGGGCTGCCCGTTGTACCGTTTGTCTGCGTGCGCCGCTATGAATACCAGAACGAAGAAACGCTCGGCAGCATCATCAAGAACGTCGAGCGCGATTTCACTTATCCAGTTTTTGTAAAGCCGTGCTGCGGCGGCAGTTCAGTTGGTGCGGCAAAAGCTGATGATAAGAAGACGCTTCTCAAAAACTTAAAAGAAGCCTTCCTCTGGGACGACAAAATCTTAATTGAGCCGTTTATCAGCGCACGCGAAATTGAATGTTCTGTAACAGGCAACACCGAGCTTACCGCATACACGCCGGGTGAAATTGTTTCAAGCCACGGCTTTTATGACTATGACGCAAAATACAACGACCCGAATGGCGCACAGCTTCTCATTCCGGCTGATTTGGACGATGCACAGTTCCGCACAGTGCGCGAGCTTGCAAAAAAAGCTTATTGCGCGCTTGACCTTACAGGTCTTGCCCGCGTTGATTTTTTCCTTGATAAAAAGACTGAAAAACTTTATTTGAACGAAGTCAACACAATTCCGGGTTTTACTTCAATAAGCATGTTTGCCAAAATGTGCGAAGCTTCTGGCCTGCATTACCCTGACCTTATTGAAAAGCTTCTGACACTTGCAATTGAGCGGTCAAAAAACCGCGCTTCACTTAAAACGAGCAGAACATGAATTTTGAACATTTTTACGACTCAGAATGTGCCTTCAAATCAATTGAAGACATAGCAGAAAAGCACGTAACAATCATGGGGCTGGGCTTGAACGGCGGCGGCATTGCATCTGCATTGTTTTTTGCC
The DNA here is from genome assembly GCA_946406925.1 of uncultured Spirochaetales bacterium. Lineage (GTDB taxonomy): Bacteria > Spirochaetota > Spirochaetia > Treponematales > Treponemataceae > UBA1240. The sequence continues at coordinate 3,999 of CAMJMF010000184.1, forward strand.
CGCCACGGAGCCTTTGTAACCATAACCGACATGAAAACAGCCGAAGAGCTCGCACCTTCAGTTGAGGCAATAAAGGCTTCAGGCGCAGACATGAGCCGCATCCGCTTTGTGCTCGGCAAACACGAGCTTGAAGACTTTGAATCTGCTGACTGTGTCATCAAAAATCCAGGCGTAAAATTTGAGGGCAATAAATATCTTGCCGCCGCAAAGCACATTGAAACAGACTTATCCATATTTTTGCGGTTCAGCCCTGCCCCGGTTATCGCCGTAACAGGCAGCAAGGGCAAATCTTCTACAGTCAGTGCCATTCATTTCGGATTATGCGAAGCAGGCTTCAATGCTTTTTTGGGCGGCAACATTACCGTGAGCCCGCTGACATTTTTTGAAGAGACAAACGAAAACACGCCCGTTGTGCTTGAGCTTTCAAGCTGGCAGCTTTCAGATTTGCGCGGGCGCGGCGTGCTTAAACCGAAAATCTCAGTTTTGACAACAATCGTGCCTGACCACCAGAACTGGTACGGCTCTATGGAACCATACGTTGCAGACAAAAAGCTCATCTACAAAGACCAGTCGCCGGACGATGTTACTATTTGCAAAGCAAATGACAAATGGGGTGAAATTTTTGCATCAGAAACAAAAGCAAAAGTTGTTTTCTACGATGTAAATACAGAATCTTTAAGTGATGCTGAACTGAAAAGCAAAAAAGGCGCATGGCTTGAAAAAGACGGTTCGGGCTTCTTTTATGAGCCTGAAATTAAGATGCCGCTATTCAAATGCACAAGAACTGAAAAGCACAATGCAGGACTGCAAGGGCTTAAAGAAAAGCAGGTGCTCTGCTCAAAACTGAAAGTTCCCGGAATGCACATGAAAGAGAACATTCTGAAAGCGGCTGCCGTCTTAAGGCTTATGGGCGTAAGCGCGGCAGAAACTGCTGAAATTCTTGGCAGATACAGCGGCATTGAGCACAGGCTTGAGTGCTTCTTTGAGTACAAAGCACAAGACGGACAGAATTTCACATTCTATAATGATTCTGCCGCAACAGTGCCGGAAGCCGCAGCCGCAGCGTTATGCTCATTTGAAGAGCCGGTAATCCTTATTTCAGGCGGTACAGACAAGAAATGCCCGTTTGAGCCGCTTGTCAACGCGCTTGACAAAAGCATACAGAATAAGCATTTAAAGTCGCTTTACCTGCTTGAAGGCACGGCTACCGAAAAGCTGCTCGATGCAGTCAAAAGCGGAAACGCCGCCGGAGCAGAGGCCTTTGCGTCTGTTCTGCGGCATGAACCTTTCGGCAGCCTTGAACAGCTTTTGCACGCGCTCAAAGCAGAGCTTGACAGCTGTTCGGACAAAGCTAAGCCGGTCGTAGTCTTTTCGCCAGGCGCAACGTCTTTCGGCATGTTCAAGAACGAATTTGACAGAGGCAACACTTTCAAAAAGCTCGTCCAGAAGGTTTTCGGCTAAAAGAAGCATATTATTTTTCAAATTTCTCTGCAAGACGTATTGACATTAAATTCTACATTCTGCTACAATCGGTCAATTATACATCGAACTGAAATCTAATCTGTAGATGAAGAGCAATCTTCGATGATTTCAGACCTAAAATCTTCGAAGTTGCTCTATTTCATATAGACGCGCGCTTGCAAGGAGATTTT
>CAMJMF010000185.1 GCA_946406925.1 uncultured Spirochaetales bacterium
ATGCCGCAATTGAGGCTGCCCACGCTGGTGATGCAGGCCGCGGCTTCTCTGTTGTTGCAGATGAAATCCGAAAGCTTTCTGAAACTTCTTCAGAGCAGTCAAGAACAATCGGTGATGAGCTGAACAAAATTGTAACTGCTCTGGAATCTGTAGTTATTTCATCACAGGATTCTGAGGAAACCTTCAACAACCTTTCTGTGCGCCTTATGCAGACCGATGAAATTATGGGTCAGCTTAGAGAGGCTATGGTAGAGCAGCAGAGCGGTTCAAAGCAGATTCTTGCAGCCTTACATACAATGAACGAAAGTACACAGGAAGTACGTTCTGCTTCTATTGAAATGGCTGCAGGCAACAAGACAATTCTTCATGAAATTAAGATGCTTCAAGACTCAACAGCTGTTATCAAAACCAGCATGAACGAAATGACAGCCGGCGCACGCACAATCAACGAGACTGGCGCACAGCTTCATTCAATTTCAAGAGATGTTTCCGATTCAATTAAAGAAATCGGAAAGCAGATTGATTTGTTCAAAGTCTAAGGCACAGCTATTTTATAATTCAGAAATTGAGAAACATTCTGTCTTAAAACGACAGAATGTTTTTTTTTGCTTTTTTTGGTGCGTTATTAATAAAGCTGTGCTAAAATATTATGGATTTTTTATAGATATTTTGGTTGTTGGAGTTTTTGATATGTACAATGTTTTAGGCGAACTTTGTGTAGTAATTCTTTCAGGTATTATGCTTTTTAACTTGTTCATGTCTTTTACTGTCTTTGACCATATTCACCGGCTTTTCTTTTTGTGCGCCCTGCTGGTTTTTCTTTCGGCACTGACTAATATTATTTCAATAAACTGTATCAGCAACTTTAAGACGTATCCGCTTCCTTTGTGCACTTTTATAACAACGCTTTATTTTATTCAAATGGGGCTTATCCCTTATTCGTTTACAATATACGGATATAATTTTGCTTCTGTGAATCATAAGCACAAACGCAATATTTATTCGTTTCTGGCATTTCCGCTCATAGTTTATACAATTTTTGTTCTTATCAATATTAAGACTGGCCTGCTTTTCTATTATGACCCTGTAAAAGGCTACACGCGCGGTGTCTTAAAGAATATGACTTATGCAATGTCAGGCATTTATTCAATTTCAATGATGGTGATTTCTGTGTTCAACAGAAAATATCTTGCACCGCGTGTCTTTCTTGTCTTTCTGCTTTATCCGGTCATTTCGGTAATGATTATTGCAATTCAGTTTTTTATACCGCATTTTGTTATGACAGGCACGTCATCTTTTGCGCTTCTCATGCTGATTTATCTTACAATTCAGTCTGATTTAATTGAATATGACATTAGCACAAACCTGCTGACTGAAAAATATCTGACGCATGTTCTGTCCAAAGGCTACAAAGGAAAATTTGCAGTAATTGCAATTCACAATTTTGCGGCTGTTCAGGAAAACCTCGGAATAGAAGCAACTGAGGCGCTGATTTTCAATCTCTCAAAAGGCGTTGCTAGACTTTTCAATAAGAACGCGTTTGTTCTCAGCTCGACAAGATTTGCTGTTCTTGCTGATGACTTGAACAAGATAAAAAACTCAATTCCTGTGTTGAACGAAATTATCAGGCAGGTAAAAAGCGAGTACGATGTAAGATTCAATATTGATGTTCATATTGCTGTGCTTTCTATGCCTGAAAACGCAACTACATACCGTTCAGCAATGGACATTGCAAACAGACTTCTTCTTAGTACAGTCGGCAACGACACTGAATCACTGGTTGTTTGTACTGATACTTATGTCAGCCAGATTGAACGCGAAAAACTGATTCTGAACATTTTGAAGCGGGAACTCCGTCTTGATTCTGAGCAGTTCCAGATTTTCTTTCAGCCGATTTATTCAGTTGAAACAGGAAAGCTTCTCTATGCCGAAGTTCTTTCAAGGCTTCTTAACACAGAAATAGGCGATATTTCTCCATATGAATTTGTTCAGGTTGCAGAAAACTATGGCTTGATTGAAAATCTCGGTATGGTGGCTTTTGAAAAAGCCTGCCAGTTTATGTATGACCACCGCGGTTATGTTGACGCGCTTTCAATAAATTTTTCAGTAAGCCAGATGAAAAAGCCTTCTATTGTCAACGATGTTCTTGCAGTGCTTAAGCGCTATTCGCTTCCGCCTTCATGCGTAATCATTGAAATGACAGAAAGCATCTTTATTGATGATTTTGCGCTGATCCGCGAGCGTATGATTGAGCTGGCTAGAAACGGTATATTGTTTTATCTTGACGACTTTGGAACGGGTTATTCGAATTTTGCAAATATTGTTGAGCTGCCGTTTTCTACTATTAAATTTGACCGTGCTATGCTTCTTGCCATGGAAAAGAGCGTGGAAGGCTCGCGGCTGCTGATAAGTCTTATTGACGCATTTAAGGATAATAAGCTTAAGATTTTGATAGAAGGCGTTGAAAGCGAAGCCCAGAATGAGCTTGTAAAAAAATCAGGCGCAGATTTTGTTCAGGGCTTTTTGTTCTCTCAACCTCTGTACCAAAAAGACTTTCTGCACCTTAAAAAAGACCAGGCTGACAGCTAGTCAGCACAGACCGGAAAACAGCCTGCATGCTGAATTCCGGCACTGCGTCCGTTACGGCTGCTGTGTTTCAGCCTGTTCTTCACCAGGAAGAATAATTCTGCTTTTGTCGATCTGCCCTGTTACAGAAACCCAGCGTTCTTCATCAGACAATACGTATTTTTCAAAAGCTGTCTTTATATCAGCCGGTTTCACAGCCCTTATCTTTTCGATTGTATTATCAAGTGCCTCAGGGTTGTCATAAAGCACAATGCCCGAAACCATTCTTGCGGCAAGGCTTGCGGTTTTCTGCTGGCTTGAGTAAGAAGCTGTTATGTACTGGTTCTTGTAGCTTTCAAGCTCGGCTTCTATTGTGCTGAAAATGTAGTTTCCCTTTTTGTCTAAGCCGGTGATAATCTTGTTTTTTGACATAAGCTCTCTTGCTTCTTTCATGGCGGCAATAATGTTCTCGTAGTCTGTGCATTTATAAATAAGCTCATAGCCGATGTTTGACATGCCGCCGTTGTTTGTGCAGTACGGTGTGTAGCATGCGCCGTATTTTGAGCGTATTACGTTGTACATATTTGAAGAAAAAATTGTCTCAGCAAGTGCTTCTGCGTAAAAATCATCTGCTGTTAACGGCGCGGCATTGTAGAAGCGCATTATATAGCCTGCACCAGCAGCGCTCTCATGCACAAGCTTAATCGGCGCGCCTGCAACCTTGGGCTTTTCTGTCGGCGGCATTTTAATTTCATCAGAAACAGACGGAATTGAACCGAGCTTTTTTTCAAGTGCTGCAAGAAATTCGTCTTTATCCATGCCTGTAACGGCGGCAATCTTGATGCGCTTAGCGTCCATTAAAGTTTTGTGGTGCTTTTTAACAAGCTCAAGGCTTATATTGTCAAAAGATTCTGGTGTAACAGTGCTTGAAGTCTCGCCGACAAGCCCTTCAAAAAACACTTTGTCTGCCTCATAAAAGCCCAAATTTACAGGGTCATTCAGCATAGACTGAATATGCTGGGCGTTATTCTGCATGATTAAATCGAAATATTTTTTCTCAAAGCGCGGCTCTAAAAATCCGTCAAGAAAAACGTCCATTGTCTTTAAGAAATTCTCGCGGATACTTACCATATAAAGCTTGCCCGTGTAGTGTGCCGCGCTGCTTCCGCCAGAAGAGCATAAATCATACAAAATGTCTTTGAATTGCTCGTAAGTATAATTCTTTGAGCCGTAAAGCATCATGTCAAAAGTAACATCTTCTATGCCAGAAAGCTCTTTCGGGTAATATGCAACGCCGCCCACCAGAAAAATCTGCATGGCGTCAATTTCATTTATCTGGTTGTCTCTTATATAGACTTCGATTCCGTTTGAAAGTGTGTATTTCTGTACGTTTTCAGCATAACTGAAAAATAAAATAAAAAGACTGAAAATAAAAACAGCGATCTTTTTCATTTATTCTGCTCCCTCTGCCTGTTCTGTTTTGTTTGAATTGAAGTAATATGCATTTTCAGCCGTTATCTCTTCAAAGCCGGCTTTGTCAAAAGCTGCCTTATACTGAGTGTATAATCCCGGATTGATTAGAACAACAATTACAGGCGGCTGATCTTTGATGTACTTATCAAGAAAATTGCGCATGTCGGTGCGTGTTGTAGCAGCAAATTTTTCGTTGTAGTCATAGCAAAGTTCAGTGTTGCCGTTAATCCACCAGCCGTGTGGAATGGAAATTACGCTGCCCGCCGTTTCATGCTCATAAAGCTCGTCAAAACGGTTTCTTCTGATAATTCTGTTGATAATCTCATCGCCTTCTGCTGTTTCAGGCGGAATGCTTGCGTACAAAGCTTCAAGAGCCTTGTCTGCAAACAAAAGCGCCTTCTGCGGTGTTGTTTCATCAGGCTGAAGCATTGTGGCATAATGCGTCCATCTGCCGGTGCGGCGGCTTACAGAGCAGTCAACACTGACATAGTTTTCTTCTGGAATGTTCAGACCGCTTTGGAGCATTGTGCGGCTGAAAAGGCTGTGAGGCTGTGATGTTATAGAGCTGAGCAGGTCAGCCGCATAAATTGATTCTGTGTCATAGTCGGTGTCTATGCCGCGGTAAAGCACGTTTACGCTTGCAAAAGCCTCTGAAAGCTGCGGATGCGGCATAACCAGAAGACGTGGCTTTTCAACAGGCTTAAGCGTATACTGTTCACGCTTTTCCCACGGGTTTTTGCCTTTCTTCCAAGAGCCGTAGATTTTGTTTACCAGCTTGTAAATCTTGTCAGGGTCTACATCGCCGGAAACAAAAATTGCCGAGTTATTCGGTATAAAATAGTTTTTCTGAATTTCTTTAAGCTGTGCGATTGTAGCATTTTCAACAACGTCTGGTGCGCCTGCTGCCTGCATTGCCCATGGCTCTTCAGGATAACATGCAGCTGCAATTGCATAAGACACCATATAAGAAGGTTCTGCAAAGTTACCGTTTATCTCTGAAAGCACAACCTTTTTTTCAGCTTCAAATTCCTTCTTGTCTAAGAGCGGCGTTCTGATTGCGCTGTTCCAGAATTCAAGCCCTTCCTGCACGCGGTCAGAAGGAACTGTAAAATAATAGTTGATGTGCTCTGTGCCGGTTGTTCCGTTATAAGATGAAACACCAAGCTTTTGAATGGCCTGCTGCATTGCTTCTGATGTCTTATATTTGCTGTTGCCCTTGAACATCATGTGCTCATAAAGATGAAACAGTCCTGCATTTTCAGGTGTGTGTGCTATTGCACCGCCGCGCACCACAATTTCGATTGTTGCAAGCGGAACAATGTGGTTCTCTGCGACAAACAGTTCAAGCCCGTTTTTCAGTGTATAGTGGTGCAGAGTTTTTATCGGTGTCTGTTCTGCAAACAGACTTACGGAAATCACCATGAAAAAAGTCATGATGAATAAAACTGGTTTTTTCATAAACATCTCCCCTGAGAAACAGATTTTCCAATGGGAACCTCTAAAAACTTCAGTTTTTAGAGGTAACTTTGAAAATGCGATGTT
>CAMJMF010000186.1 GCA_946406925.1 uncultured Spirochaetales bacterium
TACAATCTGCCGCCGGAATTAATCGAAGTTGAGATTACAGAAACAATTATGTATGACAACGCCGCTGTACTGAACAGCCTTATCTCAAATCTGCACGAATACGGCATTAGAGTTGCAATTGACGATTTTGGTTCAGGCTATTCTTCTTTGGTTTTGCTGCGCGACATTAAGGCGGACGTGCTTAAGATAGACAAGGCGTTTGTTTATAAAGCTGAAAAAGATTTAATCGGCAAGAAGATACTTTCTTCGATTATTCAGCTTGCAGATACGCTTAATATGCAGATTCTTGCGGAAGGCGTTGAGACTGAAAATCAGCTTAATATGCTTGCAAATTTGGGCTGTCACGAAGTTCAGGGCTTCCTTTTGGGCAAGCCTGTGCCGGCGCAGACTTTCGCGCAGAAATTCCACAAAAACTAGGCTGCAAAAAAAGGCTGCTCTGATGTGCATTGCATCGGGCAGCCTTTTTAGTTTTAAGTTTCTGTTATTTATTATACTTTCTCTTAACTTTTTGTGTTGTTGTCATTTCTAACGGCTCATCAAGAATTGTTATCTTAGAAATGCGGGCATAAGGCTGAAGTGTCTTGTTTACCTTTTCAACAATGTCAGAAATTGCGTTATAAATTGCGTCCTGGGCTACTGCATCGCCTCTCTGAACGCCAAGCTTTTTGAGAAGCTCGTCGGCAGGGTAAATCTGTGCTTCTATGCCTTCTGACTTTGAGCCTGCTTCCATTTCATAGCCGACAACTGTAATCTGGTTGATGTCGTTGAAGTAAAGCTGGAATGCATTTTCAACTTCTTCCGGATAAACGTTTTTGCCGCCTGCTGTAACAATAAGGTTTTTGGCTCTTCCGCAAAGATAAAGATAATTCTCGCTGTCCATCCAGCCTAAGTCGCCTGTCTTTAAGAAGCCGTCTTCTGTGAACATTGCGGCAGTTTCTTCAGGCATATTGTAGTAGCCCTGCATAACCATAGGACCTTTTACAACAACTTCGCCGATGCCTTTTTCGTCTTTGTCGATAATTTTCATTTCCATATGAGGTGAAAAATCGCGGCCGACGCTTTCAATTTTGAAATGCTCAATCGGGTTAAGTGCAATAATCGGAGAAGTTTCAGTAAGACCGTAACCCTGAATAAAGTCAATTCCGAATTCCTGATACATTCTGAATACGCTTGCTGCAAGAGGACCGCCGCCACAAATTGCAACGCGCAGTGTGCTTATGCTTGCTTTTTCAAGAACAGCCTTGAAAAGCTTTTTGCCGGGGTTTTTGCCTGTAAGCTTCTTTATAAGATAAGAAAGACCCATGAGTATTTTCATAATGCCGTACACTATAGGGCCTTTTGCGCGGATGCCTTTGACAATGCCTGCGAGAAGCTTGTTGAACAAAAGCGGAACGCCCAGAATAAGCGTAATCTTTCCTTCGCGAAGTTCTTTGAGCATTTTTGAAACAGCCATTGTTTTGCCGAATACAATTTCAGCACCAACAGAAAGCGGGTTGATAAAAGCTGCCTGCATTGTGTAGGCATGGTGAATCGGCAGAAGTGCGTAGAAAACGTCGGTTTCAAGAATCAGCAGGTTTGTCTGCGCAATAAAACAGTCTGCTACAAGGTTTTTATGCGAAAGCATAACGCCTTTTGGTGTTCCGGTTGTACCAGAAGTAAAAAGAAGCGCTGCTGTGTCGTTTTCAGTTGAAGGCTCAGGCGTAAAAGTAGATTCAGTTTTTAGGTCAAATACATATGTTTCAGGTATTTTCATGTTCAATGAATAAACTTTTGCACCGCATGGATTTTCTGAAAAATATTTATACTTTTCTTCGTCTACAAAAAACAGTTTTGGTTTTGCTGTGTTCAAAAGATTGGTAACTTCTTTTTCGTGTAGAGCATAATCTATAGGAACAATGATTGCTCCGACAAAACCGGCTGAAAGATATACAACGCCCCATTCCGGAGAGTTTTTGCCGGAAACTGCGATAGTGTCGCCTTTTTTGATGCCCATGCTGCAAAGCCATTGAACAAGCTGCCGGATTTTTTCCATTACTTGTGCATAAGTATATGTTCTTCTGTCCGGGTCAAAATCTGTAAAACAAGGCCTGTCGGCAAAACGTTCTGCACTTATTGTAATAAGTTCGGCGAGTGTCGGCCATTCGCCTTTAAATGCTTTTCCCCTCCATGGCTCTATAGCAGCCCACGGCAGAGGACGGTTCTGTATTTTTCCCATGATAAAATCCTTTTTTGCAGAGAATTCCGCATATACATTGACACATAAATGATATTTCAGGTTGCAGAAAAAAGCAAAAAAATCAAATAAAAAAGTATTTTTCTGTTTTTTTATTTGAAAGGTACGTGAAATTTGCAGATGTGCCGATACTAAAAAGGGTTTTTGTAAATATTGAGCTATAGAGCTATAATAGACGTGTTCGTAAGCTGATGAGTTTGCGGACAGGTCTGATAACTCAATATTTATTCGTGCGGAAGGTTTAATACCTCGCCCCTTGGGGCGAAATAAAAGGTATTAAACCTGACTGCGATACCTTTTGAGAACAACATATCCCGTAGCTTGCTACGGGGTTGTTGATTGAGAATCTGTTTGTGTAAGGGCTTTCTATGTCATGGACGACTTTCATTGATTCACTTTATGTGAACAAAAAAGCTTGTTATGCAAAAAATTGGTATTTCATGGAGGAAAGACAATGAAAAAACTGCTTGCATTGTGTGTTTTAGTATGCACAATGTTTTCCTTTGTCTGTGCTCAGGATCTGACTCCTGAAGAACAGCGCACACTGTTTCTTGAACAATGTAGACAATACTTAGGAACGCCTTATAAATATGGTGGAATTTCTAAAACCGGTATGGACTGTTCCGGTTTTATTTACACTTCTGCCAAGCAGTCTTTGGGCATAAAGCTGCCGCGCCGCGCCGAGGATTTATATAATGCTACAGAACGGCTCGAAAAAGAGCAGCTGCAGCCTGGCGATTTTCTGTTTTTCAAGGCTGCAAATACTGTAAACCATGCAGCTGTCTATATTGGTGATGACGAATTTATTCACTCTGCCAGCGACGGCCCGAAAACAGGCGTAATCATCTCTAAATTAAGCGACTCATATTGGAACACAACTTTTGTAGGCTGTGGTAAATTCCTGCCTGTTGCTACTCATCCGGAGCGGATAGGCAAGGCGTTTCCCAAAAAAGAGGAAGCTGAGGTTGTTCAAGTTGAAACACCGGTAAAGGCAGAAGCTGAAGAGCTGCCTGCTGCTGTTGCTGTTGTTGAGGAAAAGAAACCTGTTGAGCCGGAACCAGTTGATGAAGGTTTTGTTCAGGTTGAAGCAGTTCCAGCCGGAACAGAAAATCAGGGCGAAGTATTTACCGCAATTCCGGTGCCGGGAACAATAAGTGCCGGCAGCACACCGACTGCCGAAGAAATTGCAGCTGAAAAACAGCGCGAACAGCTTGCCGCACAGGAAGCTGCACTTGCACAGGCACAAGCTCAGGCTGAAGAGCAGGCAAGGGCTCTTGCTGAAGCTCAGGCTCAATTGAGAGCAGCCCAGAACGCACAGGCTCAGGCAGAGGCACAAGCTCAGGCTTATGCAAAAGCACAGGCAGAAGCCCAGGCTCAGGCACAGGCGGCATATACACAGGCACAATTGCAGGCTTCACAGCAGGCACAGGTTCAGGCCCAGTCACAGCAGGCTCTGGCACTGCAGGAAACAACACAGGCTGCAAAAGAAGCTGCCGCTGCTGCAAGAGAGGCTACTGCTGCCGCCAGAGAAGCAACTGCTGCCGCACAAGAAGCAAAAGCTGCTGCTAACGAAGCAACTCAGGCAAGCAAAGAAGCTTTGAAAGTTGCAGATACAAGCTATCGTTCGATTCTTTCATTTCCGGATGTAACTATTTCGACTGATGGTTTTATATATTAATATGCTGTTTATTAATATTAAAAATAAGCACCGTACTGCATTTTCATTGTGTGCGGTGCTTCTGCTTTGTGTCATTTTTACAAGCTGTACTACATCAGTTTCTCTGGAAACACGTACAGATAAATCCGGGGCTGTGGCAATGCAGACAAAACTGAGCCCGTCAGTTCAGACTTTGGTTGCATCGCTTGCAGGCGTTGATTCTACAGAAGCTTTATTTGATGCTGCTCAAATCCGCGCTTCACTTAAGGCAGCAGGATTTGCTGTAACTGGTTTGAAATTTCCTTCAAAATCAGCACTTACTGTAACTGCAGAAACAAAAAACATAACGACCATGCTCCGCGGGTCAAAAGATTTGCTTACAGTAACAACCGCTAACGGTGTAAACGACATGCGCATCAAGCTTACTCCAGAAAATGTAAGAAAAGCTGTTGCCGTTATGCCTGAAGACACAGCGTTGTATATTGAGCTTCTTATAGCCCCGATTTTTACCGGCGAAGTGATGAGTGCCCAGGAATATACGGACTTAATTGCAATTGCATACGGCGATAAAATCGCCCAGGATTTGCAGAAAGCAAGAGTCAATCTGATTTTTTCTGTGCCTGGAACAATTCTTTCTGCTGAAATGACTAACAGCAGAGAAAATGACATTGCAGTAAAAGACAATACAATTACAATGAGCATTCCGTTGGTAACCCTTCTGACAGATTTGAAAGGGACAGAATGCCGTATCCGCTGGAAGGGATAAACCTCTTCAGACGGAATAGAAAAATCTTTGTAAACTATTTTACCGGTTACAGCTTACATTATGGCTGTAATCGGTTTATAATTTAAGGAAGCATCTGACTTTTTGCTGCAGATGCTTTACCAGATTTCAAGAAAAGAGTACAATTACACAGATTGTGCCTAAACGTATCAGTTTGATGCAAAACATCTATTGAGATGTTTATTCCCCAATCAGGAGAGTGGCCATGATGAAAAAATCATTTTTTGTTGTTTTGTTTTGTTTGTTTTCTTTAGTATGTGTATTTGCACAGAAGGCAGAATCAAATAACATTAATCCGTGGGAAGAAATTGTATACAGATCTTTTTCTGATACAATTCCTGATACAACATTGAATTATACTGTTGAAGTGCGCTATTCTCCTTATGGTGAGGAAGCTTATATAACATATATTGTCCTTGACAGCCTGTACCGCGAAAGTGATGCAGTTTATGCTGTCAGAGATGTTGCGCGTAAACTTACACAGGAATTCGGCTATGACTGGTATAACTATGCCTCACCTGCTGTATTACGCTTTGATAATGTGAATCATCTGGCTCGCTATAGAGCCAATATAATATTTAGAAAATATTTAATTCAGGAAGATTATTGATGGACACACATGCGCTTATCAAAAACTTGCATCCGCTTGAAATTCGTGTTTTGCGGACATACGGTGCAAAAGACGAATTAACGTCTGAACGTTTGCAGAAAGAACTTGATTATAAAGAAGGTCATGCAAATCAGGCGTTTTCCTGGCTTGT
>CAMJMF010000187.1 GCA_946406925.1 uncultured Spirochaetales bacterium
GTTTCGCTCAAGATTCCCCTCCAAGATTCTTAATTTCCGCAATAAACTCATCAAGGCTTTCAAAGTGTCGATAAACAGAAGCAAAACGGACGTATGCAACCTTATCTAATGCAAAAAGCTCCTCGAGAACAATTTCGCCTAAAGCTACTGTTGTAATTTCTCTGGAATGCTTACCCTGCATTACAGCTTTGTCTTCAATTTCACTTACGATAGTCTCAATTGTATCATTCTGAATGGGTCTTTTTTCCAAGGCCCGTTCAATGCCTTTTGCAAGTTTTGCTCTGTCAAAAGGCTGTCTTCTTCCGTCACGTTTAACAACCATGAACTTTTTTTCTTCAACCAGCTCATAGCTTGTAAAACGGTATCCGCAGGAAAGACATTCACGACGCCGGCGAATACTTTCACCGTTTGCCATCGTTCGTGATTCGATTACCTTATCATCGAAATTACCACAATATGGACATCGCATGAAATTTCCTTGTTAATAAACATACAAGAGAAAAGCATTGTAAAATAGTAGAAATAATATATGCGAAATATCTGGAAAAAATATCCACAGTTTTTACACAACTAATCTACGTCATTTTTATATATAGCGTTTTCTAATGTTGTTTAATCATATATCGGCACTATATGTGGTGTCAATAGAAAAAATGCAATTTTTTTGAATTTACAATTGGAAAGGAAGATTTATTTGTTATATCAATGGTTATAGATGAATTGTAAAATTTTAACACAGATGCGGCCTTAATGCCTTTCAGGGAGAGAATTTGCATCTGTGTTAAAAGCCTGAATTAAACGCCGATTTCGATTTCGTTACAAAGTGCTTCGTAAAGAATAGCCTTGTCTTTGTTCATTTCGCGCACTGTGTTTGCAAGCCTCTTTGCAAGCACTGCAAGAACGCGGTAACCAAGCACAGGCTCGCTGTCGCAAATCTCAAGGAATTTCTTGCCGGAAATCGTAAGGGTAGTGCATTCTGTTTTTGCCGTTACTGTCGCAGAGCGTGTGTCGTTGCTGATAATCGAAGTTTCGCCGAAAAAGATGTTCTGCTCTGAAGTCAGCGTGGCAAGCGCGATAACGTCACCAGCCGGTGTGTCACGCGTAATCAGCACCTGCCCTGAATAGAGGATAAAGAACGAATCGCCTGTTTCGCCTTCCTTGATGATTTTCTGCCCGGCCTTGAATTTCTGTATTGAGAGATTGTCGTATACAGCTTTTAATACGCGCTGGTCTTCCTTGCTTTCAGGGTTAAAGTCTGCAAAAAGCTGAATCTTAACGAGTTTTGGTAATACCTGTTCAAACGAGTCCATACATTCCTCCGCCTATGCTTCCTTTTTGCCGCGAACAAAAATTGCTTTTGCGTTTTTCGGTACAATAAAATCATTTGACGGAGTAAACATCGGGTCGTTGCTTACCAAAGTCTTAACTTTCTGCAAGCCGTCAATAATTGCGTTTATGTTCGGGTTTTTCTGTGCTTCGCGTATTGCTTCTTTTCTTCTAAGGTGGAAGTTACCCGAATTAAGAAGAAGCCCGACAAGAATGCCGTTCTTTTCACGCAAATTCCATGAATAATCTTTGAAATCTTTGTAAGTTTTTCCAATAAAGCTTGAAGGAATGTCGCCTATCAGAATGCCTGAATCTGCGTCATTGCTTATGAGCGCGCGTATAACGTTGCTGTAGCCCATGCCGCTTGAAGCCGTTGCAAGAAGGCTCCGCTCATATTCCTGTGTCAAGATAATCTCGTCGCAGTGCGCCATCTTAAGATGCTTCTCAAATTTTTCGCTTATCAGCTCGGCGGCAACGTAAATGCCGCGGTTCATGCTTTCCATTGTAAGCACGGCAAGAACAGTGCGCGAGTCTATTTCAAGGTTAGAGTACTTCTTTGATTTGTCTGAAATTACAAGCGCCCTTGTTGCTGTGTGGATAAACGCGCGGTTCAAGACAGTTTCATCTGTAAAGTCGCCGGCAACATAGTTAAGCTCTTTGAAGCGCGGCTCTGCCCTGAGCTGCTCCATCTGTTCAGGCGCTTCATTTATCAGAACAATCAAATCAGGCGAAATGTCAGGATTTGAAATCAGAACATTGTCAACAATATCTTCAAAGCCGGGTCTCCAGCCGCATAATAAAAAGTGTCCTTTCATAGCGTTAAGTTTTTTCAACCCCTTGTCGTTTTTCATTTGAATATCAAGAAACCATGATGCAATCTTAGCAGTGATACAGCCAAAAAGCACCAAACCAGTCATAAGCATAGTCCAGCCAGCCATGCGGCCGGGCAAAGACTCACAGACAAATTCAAAGTAGTTTGCAAAAACAGCCACACACATGAACCAGAACGTGTCGAATTTGGTTTCAATGCCGCTGCCTGTTTTAGTCTCTGTGTGATAAATAACAACACACCCGATTATGATTAATATAACGATTCCGATGCAAATCAGCGTAATAGGGTCGCTGAAAGCAAGCTTGATGCGCCTGAACAGCGAAGCCTTTTTTCGTCCTTTCTTCTTTTTCTCCATACTTCAGAGCTCCTAATGATTTGCACAAATCAGAATGGATTTTGCATGTTTCGGAATGATAAAATCTTCACGCGGCGTAAGGAGCGGCGTGTTGTATTTATAAGGCTCTGTCTCTTTTTGTTCCGCGCTCTGCTCGGTGTTGCTCTTCTTTTTAAGATTAACCCTTTCTGTGTTAAGCAGAAGCCCAACGAGCACTTCGCTTGTGTCTTTTGAGACGAAATCTAGAAGCTCTTTGTAAGCCTTGCCCACAAAAGATTCTGGTATATTCTTGATGATAATGCCTGATTCAGCGTCATCTGCAATCAAAGACTTGATTACGTTGCTGTAACCCAAGCCGCTCGAAGCCGTTGCAAGCAGGCTGTGCTCATATTCTTGAATAAGGATAATTTCGTTGCAGCTTGCAAGCGTAAGATGCTCTTCAAACTTTCTGTCGATAATTTCAGCTGCAATATAGAGGGTAGGGTTCAGATTGCGCATTGTAAGCGCGGCAAGAACAGTCTGCGAGTCTGTCTCAAGCTCAGACTGCGTCTTTGAAGCATCTGAAATTATGAGCACGCGCTCGGCTGTTTCTATGAACGCACGCTTGAGTGTTGCCGCATCAGAAAAATCTCCGGCAATATAGTTGATATCCTTAAAGTCAATCGAAGAACGGAGCTGCTCAATCTGCTCGGCAGGTGCTTCGTTCACCAGAATAACCATGTCAGAAGAAATATCCGGATTCGATTTAAGGACTGTCTCCAAAATCTTGTCAAAACCAGGCCGCCAGCCGCAAATAATAAAATGACCTTTCATACCTCTCAGTTTTTTTAACCCCTTATTGCCTTTCATTAAGATGTTCATGAACCCGGATGTGATTTTACCGGTAATAAAACTGAATACAATCATGCCGAACAGCAGCAGCACAAGCGATGCCATGCGCCCCGGAATTGACTTGACGTAATAATCGAAGTAAGCAGCCGAAACAGCTACGATTGTATGCCAAATGGTATCAAACCAACCTGTTATTCCACTGTCTGTTTTTGTTTCGGTGATTCCAACAACGTATGTGGCTATACAAATGGAAATAAAGATTATTATACCAATGTAAGTAAATGGATTAGTGAAGGCGCGTTTCAGTTTTCTTTGAAAGCGCTTCAACTTGCTGTTGCCTAGTTTTTTAGCCATACAAAAAGTATATCATGGGTCTGCGGAATTCTCAAAATTGTTTTTTTCTTTTCGCAACAGCTGAATCTACAGACTAAGATTGTTCGGCGAAAAGCGCCGCTTTTTCTTTCAGAAAAACCGGCAGCTGAATCAATTGGCGCAAGTTCGCGGAGTGCGGTTCAGAAACATTATGTTTGTTGTGTCGCGCAGCGACACGTATATAGTTTCCATACAACAAACATCATGTAGCGCGTTATCGCGCGGTTTCGAACTGTGCTCGACGCCCGTAAGACGGATTGGGCAGAACTGCTTTAATTACTTGAAGACTTCTTTCCGCGCTTTGAAATTGCTTCATTGATGCGGCGGATTTCTTCTTCGGTGTTTTTGGCGAAATCTGTGCAGCTGGCGTTGCCGGTGAGGAGCATGGCGTTAAGATAGGGGATAATCTTTTCGTTTATGAGCTCTACAATCGGCTTGTTGAAGCTGGTGGCTGACGCGCCCTTGGTTGCGGTTGCATTTAGAAGCTCGATGTTTGCGTCTGCAAAAGCGTCTTGCGCGGAACGGACTGCCGCAATCGCTTCGGCGACGCCTTCTAAGCCTTTGATGTTTTCAGCAAGCTGCCCGGCGGCAAAATCCTGCAGCATGCTTTCAATCAACGAAGATTTGGCCGCGTAGTTTTCCTTTATTATTTTGCTTTTCGCGTATTTGTCATAAATTGCCTTGAGCGGAAGGGCAAGCGCGGCTTTGCTTTCAATAGGAAGCGCGGCATAGCCTTTAAGGACGGTGCCCAGCGTTCTTATGGCATCGTTCCTTGCGCCGTCAGCCGATTCAAGCGTGGAAAGCTTTTTATCCTGCAAAATGGCGGTCGTTATCTTCGCCGAAAGCTCCTCAAGCTCTGCGATAGCGGCGCACAAAAAAGCATCTTTCTGCGCCTCTTTGTCTGCCTTAAAAAAACGGATAATCGAATCCGAAAGCGTGTCAATTTCCGTATTGCGGATAACCCACTTTATTTTATTCACAGCCTTTCCTCTTTTTTATGAATCTCAATTAAGAATACACCAGAATATTTGAACAGAAAAGCAAAAATCAGTTGAAAAAAGCTTATTTCAGCAAGATTTTACAAAAAAACATGATGTGGTTTCTAGCTTTCGCTAGACGGTAACAAACCACAAATTGTGGTTTCTAGCTTTCGCAAGACGGCAACAAACCACAAATTGTGGTTTCTGGCTTTCGCATGACGGCGGCAAACCACAAAATGTGGTTGTTAGCTTTCGCTAGGCGGCGGATAACCACAAAATGTGGTTGCTAGCTTTCGCTAGACGTCGACAAACCACAAAATGTGGTTTCTATATTTCGCTTGACGGCAACAAACCACATGACAAAGCATCGACAGCAAGCTGCTTTCAGTGTTTGGCAACATCAAATAAGAGCAGAACAGGCTAGGCGGAACTTAAAAGAATTGTACAATGCGCAATTTTATAGAGTTGGTGCGACAGATGGCTTGTTTTGGGCTTAGCATTTAAAGTTTGAACTGCCATGGATTATGCCTTTCAGAGCATTCAATACAATAAATGATTTATATGAAATGTCGCGTATGTTTATACAGCTATTCCATACCAGGATACCAATACTTTCCAGCAAAATCAGACGAATATAATCTAGCGAAAACATTTCCATAATACTCCCCATTTTCATAATTTCCATAATACTTTAGAAAATCTGCAAAAGCTTTTTTGAGAGAACTGTTCTCAAGT
>CAMJMF010000188.1 GCA_946406925.1 uncultured Spirochaetales bacterium
TAAACTATGAATTTACTTTCCACGGTCAGGCAGACCATGCCGGTACATTCCCAATGCCTTACAGAAAAGACGCGCTTTATGCCGCTTCTCAGGCACTGTTGTATCTGCATAACGAGTTTGACAAGCTTGATAAAAAACTTGTTTACACAACAGGAAAAATCAGCTGTCATCCGAACATTCATACAATCATTCCTGACGAAATCAAGTTTACACTTGACGCACGCCATCAGGATCCAAAGGTAATTGAACAGTGTCTTAGCATTATTAAGAACATGCCTAAAGAATGGGCACGCTGTACAATGACTTACGAAGAAGCATGGAGCCGCAAGACAGTTCAGTATTATCCAGAATTTATTGATGATGTTGAGAAGTCTGCAAAAGCTTTGGGCTATTCTTCTTTAAGAATGTATTCTGGTCCGGGGCATGACGCTCAGTATCTTTGCGACATTGTTCCTACAACAATGATTTTTGTTCCAAGTGAAGGCGGACACTCACATTGCGAACTAGAACATACTCCTGTTGAAAACTGCTGGAAGGGAGCAAATGTTCTTTTGAACACAATTCTTGAAATTGACAAAAAATAAAATGATTGCGTGAAAAGGTGTACCTCCATTTCCACAATTGTTTTTGGCGGCAGCTTCTGTTTTGTATGCGTTCAGAAGTCCTGCCGCCTTTTTAATTTTTCACTTCATCAAGTAATTTTTTTATATGAAGAGCAGTCTGAATCTTATACATGTTCTCTGAATTCTGTAAATCTATTTTTAGAATTTCTGAAATTCTGTGAATGCGGTAATTGATTGTATTTCTGTGCGCCGCATTTTCTTCTGCTGTTTTTTGAATTCTTCCGCCAAAATCAGCGTAAAGCTTTAAGGTTGCAAGATAATCATCGCGCTTTGCCTTGCCAAGCGAATCAAGCTTTCCCAAAACTTCGTTATAGAAATTCTGCAGAACAGAGCGATTCTTTACTTCAGCAAAAATTTTATAAACGCCAAGTGAATTATAATCACATAAAGTATTATCACTGTTGCAGAAATCAAGCGCAAAATCAGCGTGGTCAAATTCAGAGCCAAGCTCTTTATATGAGCGGCATACCGCAGAAACTGCTATTCTCGACCCGGCAAAATGTTTGTCGTTTTTTGCAGCTTTATTCATCAAAGCAGCTGTATCGCGTCCGTCTGTATGCAGAATGTAGACAATCTTTTCATTAAAAATAAACCAACAGAAATCAACCGGGCTTAATCCTATTTTTGGGTTGAACGAATAATCTATATAATGCTGCAGGCGGTCAGAATTATTCTCAAAAAGATTTTCAGGAATTTTCATCAATATAATAGAAAACTCATTCGCATTTGCAAACGAAGTATTCTCAAAACATGAAACATCAAAACTTTTCGGTCTGAAAATTGCTTCGTAAAAGCTTTGTTCAAGCGTTTTATGTTTCTGATTGTCGTTTACAATTTTATTGCAGACTTCCTGCATCAAATCTATTGTATGAATTTCCCACGGCATTGTAAAAAGCGGAAACTGCAGCCTGTCACATAAGGCAATTATACTGACAGGAATTGTGTCGATGTATTTTCCGACATTAACAATCAGCCCAGATGCGTTGCGGTTTACAAGCTCTGAAATTGTTCTTGAAAGAAATTCAGCTATATATTCACTTGATTTGTCATCCGTATTCTGCGAATGCCGGAATACATTTAAGCCTGTTGTGATTGCAAGCTCACTTCCGCGGATAAACTCAATAGTATCAGGGTCTTCTGTATAACACATCCAGCTTACATATTTGTTAAGCCCGTCTTTTCCTGCAACAAGCTTCAAGCGGAACATATTGATTGTGTAATTATAAAGATATTGAACACTGAGCGCCATAATTACAAAACTCCAATAATGTATAAAATGAAAAATGCAAAAAAAAGCCGCAATTCGAAATGAATTGCGGCGTCTTTACCAAATTCAGTTTAAAACGAAAAAGGTCACAAAAGAATTACTTCTGTGACCTCATTGCCGTTTGATAGTACTTTTATACAGTTTCAAAAAAAAGTTGTCAATATTTATAATGATTCTGTAAAAAAATAATTAGCTCCTTCATAATTTATGGCAAACTATTTTCTGTAGAAAGATTTTCATAGTCATGGTATTTTAAAAGCAATATGAAATATCAAGATTTAGATAAATACTGGCAGAGAATTTTCAAATTGAACTGGGAATCATTATCTCAGGGCAGCAAGGCAATTTCGGCTCTGCTGATTGATGAAAAAGGCGAAATAATAAGCGAAGGCAGAAATCAAGTTGGTGAAGCCTCAATTCCAAATCCAAGAGTCTGCCACGCTGAAACCGAATGTATCCGCAATCTTGATATAAAAAAATACCCGGCGCTGAAAGCCTACACTTTGTTTTGTGCGCTTGAACCCTGCCCTATGTGCATGGGCACTGCCGCAATGAGCGGAATTCATAATTTTGTGATTGCCTGCCGCGATGACTATGGCGGAGCAATGGAACTTGCCAAGCATAATAAATTGCTGCAGAGCAGAAAGTTCAACATTACCTGGCTGCCACAGGAATTTGGTGATATTCAGCGCGGCTTTCAGTTTCTTAAAGAACTGCTTTTTGAGCCGCAGAAAGAAAAACTTGCCGAAATCGAAAAAGACTTTTCTGTTTATAATAAAGCCGGTGTTGAAGCCGCAAAATCAATTTATGAAGACGGCTGGTTCAAGTCAAAAAAAGCCTCTGATTATTCAGTAGAAGAAATATTTGACGAGTTTGCCGCCCGCATTGAAGGAAAATCAAAATGAAGCTTTCTGCTGAAAAGCCCTTAAATAAAAACTACAGCAAAACTCTTATTGCCTGTTACCTCGGGTTTATAACACAGGCTATTGCCGCAAACTTTGCGCCGCTCCTGTTTTTAACCTTTCACAATACTTATGGCATTCCGCTTGGAAAAATTGCGCTGATTCCGGCTGTGTTTTTTATGACTCAGCTGATTGTTGATATAATCTGCGCACAGGTTGTCGACAAAATCGGCTACAGAAAATGCGTGGTGGCTTCTGAAGTTACTTCTGCTTTGGGGCTTGTGCTGCTGGCTTTTCTGCCAGACGCCATGCCCGACCCGTTTGCAGGAATCATCATCAGCGTTGTGGTTTATGCAATCGGAAGCGGTCTGATTGAAGTGCTTGTAAGCCCGATTGTTGAGGCGTGCCCGTTTGAGCATAAAGAAGCAACAATGAGCCTTCTGCATTCGTTTTACTGCTGGGGCTCGGTCGGTGTAATTCTGCTTTCAACGCTGTTCTTCAAGTTTGCAGGCATTCAAAACTGGAAGCTGCTCGCATGCATTTGGGCAGTTCTGCCGGTTATAAACATCTTTAATTTTGCAAGCTGCCCTATTGAGCACCCCACCGGCGGCGAAAAAGGAATGGGCATTATCGCTTTGTTCCGCCTGCCTCTTTTTTATGTTGCGGTGATTCTTATGGTTTGTGCCGGAGCTTCTGAGCTTTCTATGGCGCAGTGGGCTTCTGCATTTGCGGAGGCAGCGCTCGGGCTTTCTAAAACAGCCGGAGATCTTGCAGGTCCATGTCTTTTTGCCGTTGCAATGGGTATATGCCGCGCAGTCTTCGGGAAATTCGGCGCGCGCATAAATCTTATCAAGTTTATGATTGCTTCAGGCGTGATGTGTCTTATAAGCTATCTTCTGGCATCGCTTTCAACACAACCGCTTATCGGCCTTGTCGGCTGCATTCTCTGCGGTTTTTCGGTTGCTATTATGTGGCCTGGAACAATCAGTGTATGCTCGCCAAGAATTCCAAAAGGCGGCACAGCGTTTTTTGCAATGCTCGCCATGGCAGGTGACCTAGGCGGCTCGGCAGGCCCGGCTCTTGTGGGAAATATAAGCCAGGCGGCCGGAGACAATCTTCAGCGAGGTCTGCTTGCCGACGGCATTTTTCCGGTTGTGCTTGTCATGTCGCTGATCCTGCTTGTATTTGCTGAAAAAAGACAAAAATGAAACTAACGAAAATCATTACCATAAGGAAGATTTATGACATTAACACAAAAGCTTTTTGAAGTACAGGACACCGAATACCGCGAATTTCAGGCTAAGCTTGTACCGAATATTTCTAAAGACTCTATGATTGGAGTGCGCACACCGCAGATGCGTGCAATCGCTAAAGAATTCTTTGGAAAAGGCAAAACCATAAGCACAGAAGCACAGGATTTTTTAAAAGAACTTCCTCACAAATATTATGAGGAAAATATGGTTCACTTTTTCCTCATCTCAATGATTAAGGATTTTGATGAGTGCGTAAAAGAACTTGAAACATTTCTTCCGTTTATAGACTGCTGGCCTGTATGCGACCAGTCGAGCCCGAAAGCTTTTAAGAAAAACCGCGAAAAGCTTCTGCCGCTCATAAAAAAATGGATTGACTCAAAACACGTGTACACTGCCCGCTTTGGCTTACGCATGCTCATGAACGAATTTCTTGATGAAGCTTTTAAGCCTGAATATCTTGAATGGGCTGCTGAAAGACAGAACAACCCCACAGAAGGCGACGACTATTATCTTAAGATGATGATCGCCTGGTATTTTGCCACAGCACTCGCAAAACAATACGATGCATCGTTTCAGTTTATAAAAGACCGCCGTCTTGAAACATGGACGCACAACAAAGCCATTCAAAAAGCACTTGAAAGTTTCCGCGTTTCAGATGAACACAAAAAAGAACTTGCAAAACTAAAGATAAACTGAACTCTAGCGTCTGCTAAAGAATTTTTAAGGCGCAAGATATGCAGCACAAGTTATTTCTCTTTTTTTTGTACATGCTTCATGCTATAATTTCTGCATGAAAATTCTAGTAATCAATAACCAGCTTGAACAAAAGCACACAGACCTTATAAAAACAACGGCTGACTCACTTGGAGCCGATGTTCATTTTTACAAAGCCGAATCTGAAATTCCGCAAAGTGATTTTGATACGGACATTATCTACGGCTTTGCGCCTTCAATTGTAAAGACGAGCAAAACGCTTAAATGGCTTTGCGTGCCTTGGGCTGGAGTTGATTCCATTATGGCGCCGGGCTATTTTGCAAATGACGACTGTCTGCTCACAAACGCAGCAGGAGCTTACGGTGTTTCGATAGCGGAGCACATGATTGCAGTTTCTCTTGTGATGATGCGCCGTCTTAATGAATTTTTCGAAGAAACACGCGAAGGCAAATGGCTTTCTCCACGGCCGCAGAAATCTTTAAAAGACTGCCGTATTACAGTGCTCGGCACCGGCGACATAGGCACAAGCTTTGCAAAGCGCGCGCGTGCATTTGAACCGGCTTCAATTACCGGCGTCTGCCGCAGCGGAAAAAGCC
>CAMJMF010000189.1 GCA_946406925.1 uncultured Spirochaetales bacterium
GGCTTACCAAAAGTTCAAAATCCTTTAGTGAAAGTCCTGTTACTTTTTTGAAAAGCCCCGGCTCAAGTTGAGTAATTACATCTTTTAAGCAGTGCTCGCGGTAGTCGGTAAGATACATAAAAACTGGAATACGGGTTGCAAACTTTATTAGCTTTTCCTGAATTTGTTTGCGTTTGCTCTTGTATTCTTTTTCTTCTTCAGAAAGTTCGCGTTTTTCAGCCTGCAACATTTTATCCTGTTTTTCTTTCTTAGCCTTTTTAACCGCTTCACTCTTATTGATAATCGTTTCAATGTCACTGTTCAAATTGCGGAATCCTTCTATATTTTCAAGAGCTTTCATTGCTTCTGGATTTGCCATAAGACGTGCAAGCGTTTCATTGTCAACATTTACAAGAAGCGCACTTTCCCAGCGTTTTGCAAGCAATGTCGCACTTGTTCCGCTCATAGCCATATCCAAAATTTCTGTCGCGCTAATCTGCTTCATTGTTGAGCCGTCAAAAGCAAGAACTGGCAAAAATGAAATAAATTCTTCTACAAGCTTCTGCGGATTGTCTTTTAGCGGGTCAGTGTTCAAGTTACGGCTGTAGTCGCTTATCTGCTTTAAGGCGCGGTCAAGAGCAAAATCAAAAATATAGCACTCGTTCTTTAAGAGAATGCTTTTTCCAAGCGAATCTTTTACTTCCCATGGACTTTGCACGCGGAATGCAGATTGAAAATATGTTTCAGGGCTGCGCAGATTGCAGAGCATAAAAATGCCAGTCCATGGTTTTACGGTAACACCAGTCATTAACTTTCCGCAGCTTAGCGTTATCGTCTTTGTTTCAAGCGGATTGCCCATTGCACGCTGCACAGGTTCAAGGGCTGCCATGCCTACGCCCGCCTCTGCTCCTGCACAAACTATGATTTTATAATCGTGGAAAAATGTGTTCTGCTTTTCTTTAAGCAGATTTTGCATTGCATAACACGAAGCAATGCCCGGCAAAAGCCATACTGTATGACTTAAAACATTCAATAGTCTTGTGTCACTATAAGGCATAGGCGGTTTCTTGTTTGCCCCAAGTTTCAAATCATCTACACTAGAAGGAAGATATGAACCACGAATCAAATCTAACCACTTCTGCACATGTTCTTTATATTTGAACTGTGCTTCATCTCCATTGCCTTCTGCTGAAAAAAATATATTCAAATCAAATTCGTTAAATTCACCACCTTTGGCAATTTCTTTTATACTTTCTGGAATTTGATATGTCATCATCACCATTCGAGGAAGTGGGGCATAAGGATTTGATTCTGAATTATCCCAGTTTTCTTTAGCAGCTTGTTCATCGCTGTAAGTCCAACTGTAAATCTGTTCTTCGATAAACTCGCCGCTATTCAACGCGCGGAATGGTGTGCCGCTTAAAAAGAGATAATGCTTTGTCGTAATTGGAAGCCAGCTTTCATCAATGTTGTTGCCTGTATTTTCTGAAGCTGTATCGCTATCAAGAGCTTCTTCGTCTTCACCTTCAAACAGCTTTTTGGCATTTTCTCGCCAGGCTCCAAAGTGATATTCATCAAAAATAACTAAATCCCAGTTTGTTGTATGAACCCATTCGTTGCGTGCTTTGATTCCGCCGTTTTCGTTTGTCCCTAAAAAGTCCTGAAAGCTACCAAAACAGACAATCGGTTTTGACTTATCACAATCTTCGTAAGCTTTTCCACCACGGCTGACAAACTGCCAGCCTTCAAAAAGAACGTGACTTTCCAAGTCTTCCTGCCATGCACTTTGAACTGCTGGCTTGAATGTAAGAACAAGCACACGCTTTGCTTCCATCTTTTGAGCAAGCAGGTAAGATGCAAAAGTTTTTCCAAAACGCATTTTACAGTTCCAGAGGAATTTTGGAATAAATGAATTTGGAAGGATTCCCTTTTGTTTTTCATCAGAGATTTTATCAAAATATGCAGATGTTTTTTCTACAGCTGCTTTTTGTTCCGGGCGAGGTGTAAAATTTGCACTTCGGGTTTTTAAGTCGATGTTGCCGATTTTTACCGCATTGATTGCAGCAAGAACTTTTTCTTTACCACACTTAAACCATTCGCTTTTTTTGTCTTCATCGTCACGGATGGCTTTTATTCCCCAATATTCAAGAACGCGGTGAACATCATGATCTAAAAAAGAGGAGCCGTTTGTTTTCATTGCACTTTCTACAAGTTCCACTTTCCATGACTGTGTTGGAGTTAAAGTTGGATAATGTTCCTTCATGCGGTCGGCAATATCGCGCTCAGTGTAGCCCACTTTTAACATACCGGGAAAACGCGTGTCAGAATATGCGTAAATTATCGGTTTAGATGCAGGACGTTGTGGAAAGAATTCTTGTTTGCTCATGTTCTTACTCCATTGGGCGAATCATGCTTTCTATAAATGCAATTTCTTCTTGTGATAGGTTGTACTTTTTATAGAGTTCTTCGTCTGTCCATGGTTTTGAGAAGTCTTGAAGAGGAACAAAACGATATGTTTTTGAAGTAGCATCTTGACTTGCTTTTGCAAGACTATGGCAAAATCTTGCAAATTTTGTATGAAGATAAGCTGCCATATTTTCTATACATTCTTCATTAAGATTTAAATCTGCTCCAATTACAATATATGATTCTGTACAAATTTCATTAGGTTTACCAATAACTGTATTAAGATTATCATCGTTTAATTCAGTTCCAATATTATTTGCTCGTGAAGTAAAAATTTTATAACGAGAAATCCATTCGGTATGGTTTGTTATAAATTTCTTATCCACGAAGCCTTTTTTTAATCCTTTTCCATAGCAACAAACACCATTTTTTATTTCTGATACATTTTTGTGAAAATCATTTGTTTGTGAAAAATCAGTAGAAATTCCAAATGGTTTACGAACAGAAACAATGGAACTAAACGAAGCTTCATTTGCTTTTTCTAATTTATCTAAAATACTAATTGCATTCCCATTGCGAATAAAAATATCGCAATCTTTATATTTTAGTGTTCTTGTTAAAGTACTTACTTCTTCGCCTATATGTGTTACAACTTTACAATATTTATTAGATTTGTCTCGGCACCATAAAAAGTAGCAAACACCACCACGAATATTTACACCTGGAAAACAATCTTCTGTATTTGGAAAATCATGTAATTCTGAAATATGCGTAGAATTTAGCATCTTATTTCTAAACTCATCTAAGCCTTTACCTCCAGCATACCACCTTGCAGGAATTACCATAACAACATAACGCGGATTAAGTTTTTCAGATGTATTTTCAAAAAGATGATATAAAGGTTTTGCACTCGCTTGTGCTCCTCCATCGCTTAACTGATACGGCGGATTCCCGATAATCACATCAAACTTCATTTCTTCAATTTCTCCTGGAATGGCGTTGTGAATAAACTGGTAGGCGTGGCTTTCAAGACCTTCGCGGGCTTCGTTTCCATATTCTGCCTGGCTTGCACCGCAGTGAAGGCATTTTCCGCCTATCCATAAATGTTTAGTTGGCGTATAGAAAATGTTGCCGCTCGATTTCTCAAAATGAGCAACGCTGTATCTTCCGCCTGCGTCTTTTGAGCAGTAAACGCTGCGGCGCGACAAAAGGCTTGTAAGTTCTGTAATTGCAATTGCATAAAGCTGCTTTGTAAAAATGTGGTTTATGCGTTCCTGCAAATCAGGGATTTTATCTTTTAAGCCTTCAATAAGGCGTTTTGCAATTTCGCGTAAGAAAACACCGCTTTTACATGCCGGGTCTAAAAACTTTGCGTTCGGATCAGAAAAAATTTCCTGCGGAAGCAAATCAAGCATTGCATTTGCAATTTCTGGCGGAGTAAAAACTTCGTCGTTACTGAGGTTCGCAAGGCAGCTTAAAACGTCTGGATTATAGGATTGATTATTCGGATTGTTCATAAACTCTCCTGTAATGAATCAGAGGAAACTCTTTTAGCGGTGAAAAAATCTCTGCTTCATCGCCGAGGTCGGAAAAGAGACTTCCTTCTTCTTTCATGTATTCCTGATTTACAAGGTCGTTAAATGCAAAATCACGGCGTTTGATGTTATTACCCACAAAACTCCATTCGCTGAATATAATTGGTCGGTCAGTGTCGTTTTGATGTGCATCAACTTCTTTTAAAGTAAGAGCGTTGCCGCAGAGGATATTTCTTTTCAAAATGAACTGTACTGTTTTTTGCGTTTCTTCTTTCTGCTCCGCTAGAAGCTTTTTTCCACAAATACGGTCATATTCATTCTGCCAGATGTCAAAAAGCCGTTTGCGGCAGATTTGGGCGTTATCCTGCAGAATATCTATTCCATAAAGTGAAGTAATCACCTGAATTGAATATTTTTCGTAATCAGAAGGGCTTTTTGCGTATTGTTTTTCTACGACAGAAAGTTTACGAGTAAGAATTTCTGCAAGAAAATTACCGTCTCCGCAGGCAGGCTCTAAAAACCGGCTGTCGATGCGCTCGGTTTCATCTTTTACAAGATCGCACATAGCTTTCACTTCGCGCTCGGCAGTAAAAACTTCTCCATGTGCAGCTACCCTATCGCGCGATTTGATTTGAGAAGAATTATTTACAGATTGTTTTATTTTTGATTCGTATCGACAATTTGTAGGCATTGTCATTATTTTACATACTGTAAGTGTGAATGTAAAGAAATAACTTACAAAATGTAAGTATGACAGAAAAAGAACTGCATGAGTCTCTTGCATTGAATATTAAACGTTATAGAGACGGTAAATTTACACAAGAAACACTTGCTGAAAAAATAGGAATTTCATATCAAGCTATCAATGCTTTTGAAGGCAAAAGGCGTTTTCCAAGCCCTGATACTCTCGTCAAGCTTGCTACTGCATTAAATGTAGAAGTCTATCAGCTTTTTGTTCCGCAGGACACAACGCCCATAATTATAGAAGAAACCCCAGAAAACGAGAAAATCCGCACACAACTCACTGACGAAATTGTGGAAGAAATCCGCTACGGTGTTAATAAAATGCTGGATAAAATCAAAAAAGAAAGTATGTAAAAAAGGGGTCAGCTCGGTTTGGAAGCAGATCCGCTTATCCACAGGCAGTGGAACGAGCTATCCACAGACCGCAGATCCGTCGGTCCACAGGCAGTGGAATAAGCTATCCACAGACCGCAGATCTGCCGGTCCACAGGCAGTGGAACCGCCATTCCACAGTCTGTGGATAAGCCCAACTTGATATGTACCTAAAAAGAGACACAAATAATAAATGATATGAAAACTATCACTACTTTTTTGCAACATAGAAAGAATCACAACCACCCGTCAAACGGGTGGTTTGCACTCAGCCTATAAGGCTGGGGCC
>CAMJMF010000190.1 GCA_946406925.1 uncultured Spirochaetales bacterium
AAGAGCGGCTTAAGTCTGTCATCAACGAAGTGCAAAAAGCCGAGGGTGGCGTAATTCTGTTTATTGATGAGCTGCACACTTTGGTTGGTGCTGGCGCAAGCGGTGGCGGCGCGATGGACGCAAGCAACCTTTTGAAGCCAGCGCTTGCACGTGGCGAGCTGCGCTGCATTGGCGCAACCACGCTTGACGAATACCGCAAGTACATCGAAAAAGATGCCGCGCTTGAGCGGCGGTTTCAGCAAGTTTATTGCGCCGAGCCAACGGTTGAAAACACAATCGCCATTTTGCGCGGCTTGCAAGAAAAATACGAGATTCATCACGGCGTGCGCATCAAAGATGAAGCACTTGTTGCCGCCGCCACTTTGAGCAACCGCTATATTACAAGCCGCTTTTTGCCGGACAAAGCGATTGACCTTGTAGATGAAGCCGCGAGCCGCCTGAAAATTGAGATTGAAAGCCAGCCGACTGAGCTTGATCAGGTTGAACGTCGAATTCTTCAGCTTACAATTGAAAAGCAGGCACTCTCAAAAGAAGAAGATGCAGCTTCAAAAGAAAGGCTCTCAAAACTTGAAAAAGAACTTTCTGAGTTGAACTCAAAGCACGACGCGATGAAACTTCAGTGGCAGAACGAAAAAGGCAGCATTGATGAAATCCGCCATTTGAAAGAAGAGCTTGAGCAGCTGCGCATTGAAGAGACAAAATATACACGCGAGGGCAACCTTGATAAAGCCGCTGAAATTAAATACGGCAAAATTCCAGAAACAAGCCGCAAACTTGAAGAATTGACTTCGAAAGTCGAGAAAGCAAAGGCAGAAGCTGAGCAGAACGGCGCAGCCCGCCAGCTTTTAAGGCAGGAAGTTTCTGAAGAAGACATTGCGCAGGTAATTTCGGTCTGGACCGGCATACCTGTAAGCAAGATGATGTCCAGCGAAATGCAGAAATATCTTGACCTTGAGAAAACTCTGCACGAGCGCGTCATCGGTCAGGATGAAGCAGTCTGCGCCGTAGCCGATGCAATCAGGCGTAACAGGGCAGGTCTTTCAGATGAGAACAGACCGCTCGGCAGCTTTTTGTTCATCGGGCCGACAGGCGTGGGCAAAACTGAACTTGCAAAAACACTTGCGGATTTTCTGTTTGACGACGAAAAAGCTCTGACGCGCATAGACATGAGCGAATACATGGAGAAATTCTCAGTTTCGCGGCTTATCGGTGCACCGCCTGGATATGTGGGCTATGACGAGGGCGGCCAGCTTACAGAGGCTGTAAGACGGCGCCCGTACAGTGTTGTTCTGTTTGATGAGATTGAAAAAGCGCACCCTGATGTTTTCAATGTGCTTCTGCAGGTGCTTGACGACGGCAGACTTACAGACAGCCAAGGCCGCGTGGTAGATTTCAAGAACACCATCATCATAATGACGAGCAACCTGGGTTCTCAGCTTATTCTTGACGCTGAATCTTGCGATACTATAAAGCCGCAGATTGACGCTATGCTGAAATCAACTTTCAGGCCGGAATTCTTGAACCGAATTGATGAAACGATTATGTTCAATAAGCTTGACCGTTCGTTCATCAATAAGATTGTTGAAAAGCAGATGAAGCTTGTAGCTAAGCGGCTTGAATCTAGGCGCATTACGCTTGAAATTGGCGAAGATGCCGTTCAGTTTATTGCTGACACAGGCTATGACCCGCAGTTTGGTGCAAGACCACTGAAGAGAGCTGTACAGACTTATCTTGAGAATCCGCTTGCACGTGCATTGCTTAGCGGTGCATATCTTGAGGGATCTGTTATTGCGGTTCATACTGCGTCAGACGGCAGCGGCTTAAGCTTCAGTAAGAAATAAGCTTTACTAAAGACCTTGCCAGTTTTCGTTTTGCGAAAACTGGTGAAGGTGGTGCGAGACTGCTTGTTTTGACTTTATCTAAAACAAGATTTTATTTAACTGACAATATTTGTATGTCTTTTTTTTGCTTTCCGAGCTTTAGTATCTTGCCAGTTTTATATTTTTCTATTTGTGTTAGATAAAATATAGTATCTTTTCTATTCAAAAGAATTTTTCCATTACTGAATGGATAGAAAACGATAAAATTTCCATATGGTATATCAGCACAACAACGAAGATTTATAACTTTTTCAATCTTTCCATCGAGAAAATAATAGATTTTCGGACCAAGCCATTCATCTTTATGGAAATCATGATAATATCCCTCGTCATAAATTATAATTTCATCAAAATCCTTACAGCAAACTGATAAATCAACAAAACCATTTTTCTTTATTTCAGATATAATAATTCGTTCATCCTTTGATTTGCAGGAAATTAATAAAGACAGAAAAGAAAGAATTATAAAAGCATTTAAAAACTTATTTCTTTTTATCATTCCGAAAGTCCTTGATTATTTTTGGTTGAAAGTACTACATACGCATTACAATATTAAATATTGCTTATTTGTGAGTTGAAAAATTAGTATGGTAATAGCAAATGACAGCTTATTGGTTGTCGGTTGTGTCTTTGCCGTATTTTCCGTATTCGCAACCTACATGGCCGATTGCTACGTTGTCGAGGAATTCAAGCTCTTTTGAGCCGATTTTTCTGAAAACCTTTATCTCGCCGTGACCGTTGCCGCCGTTCCAAAGATTGTTATGAAGCTTTTTGCCGTTAGGAGCTTCATAATTGATTTTCAGCATATCGTCTTTGGCGCAGAAAACGCTTATATCAACAAGATAATGCGAATTTTCAGCCGTAACGCACCAGTGCAGTTCGTTTTCTTCCTCAAAAATTGTGAATGAAGTAGAAGAACGCTTTAAGAATTTAGAAAAATTGAACTCATATTCTTTATCTTCAAGTTTCAAATAAACAAGAAGCTTATTCTCAATTGGAATTCCCAAAACTTTTGGTGTGCCGCCGCCTACTTCAAGACATGAATTCAACAGAGGTTTGCCGGTTACAAGGCTTGTAATGTCACAGCTTGAAAGCCACACCCACGGATTTGTAAAGTCTGAACCCCAGTTTTTGTCTGCATATCCGTAAGAAGTTTCGGGTTTTACTTCGTATGTAGCGCCGTCAAGAATTACCTTGCCGGAATATTCGGTTTTTACGCCCTGTGCGTGCCAGTACATTTCAAAACAATGAAAAGCCCTGAACAGCCATGAAGTACCATAGCCGGGGCAATAAGGTATTTTTTTAGAAACTTTCAAATTCCAGGTCATTGAACCGGAATCCGTCATACATTCAGGGTAGCGGACCGCCTCTTCTTTATCTACACTGACTGTGCCGGAAATTTCCTGTTCAGAGAGAATACATGAACCAATTTGAAAATCAAGTTTTGAACGCTTATTTACAAGTTCTGAAGCCGGATAAAAATTATTTATCTGTTTTGCATCTTTTCCCCAGCAGCCGGCTTTTATCATTACATAAGAAGGACGTACTCCATACATAATATTGTCAGCACGCTGTGCAAGAACAACTTTATTTGGATATAAATTCGGGTTTATTACGAAATATTCTATAAAAAACGATTTTTCTTCGCCGGTAACAGTATTTTTACCCGTAAAAGAATGCCACCACCAGTCATAACCGCGGCGGGCATATCTACCTTTCAGCATGAACAGGTTGCGGGATAAATAGCGTTTTGCATCAGACATCAGCCAGACTCCAGAAGAAGCTATTAAAGTGTACGATCAAGGTTTCGAGAAATATCTTCAGCCTCTTGAGGGAAATTCTCATTCAAATATTCAAAGCAGTCAATTGCAGTGCTCTGAATGTGTTCATACCAGATGTCATAAAGCTCATTATTGATGGTTGCCGGATATGGAGCACCTTGAACTTCAGATAAAAGCTGACGTAATTTGTCACAAAAGTCGTTGAATCTACTATCCATAATATTCAGTCCTCTCTTCTGAATTGTTAATCTGACAGAATCAACTAGCTCAATTTGTTTTCCACCCTCAATAAACAAAAGCGAGCTGATACATACATTCTAAACCATTATAATGTCATACTTGTGTTTTTTCCAGTAAAAAAATTCAATTTTAACTGAAATTTGCATTAATTTATAATAAAATTTCTAAAATATCAAGCAAATGCAAAAACACAAGTATGACTACGCAAATTCCCATATACGGAAATATGGGCAAACGCAGATTGAACTAAATTTTCAGCACAAACTAAACGCGCTCAGCCTACTCTACCCACTCTTCATCACTGCGTTCACCAACCGCAAGGTCGCCTGCTTCCCATGCAGCGCGGAGAGAAGCAACAAAAGCATTTGTCATTTCTTCACTGTCACGCTTTCTGATAGGCTTTCGAGTTTCTTCTTCATCAAGCACGATTGCACCGCGGCTCTTTGAAATATTCGAAAGTATCTTCTTGCGGAATTCGGGAGTTTTGCCGCAAATAAGCACAGCAATATCCACATCGCTCATAGAATGAAGCTTTTTCTGCAGATAGCGGTCGTCAGCGTCAATAACATCGTCAAGCGTAAACAGCCGTTTGCGCAAATCTGACTCAAGCTCTGTGTCTACAAGGCTCAAATTAGACAGAATGTTCTTTTCTGCACCGGCATCCATTTTTCTAAGAATATTTGCGAGAGCGCCGCGTCCGTCAATGCGGTTGTTTTTCGGTGTCTTAAGGTTCTGGGCTTTCTCACGCATTGTATGATCAATTCTGCCCAAAATGTCAGGTGGAAAAGTTGTAAGCTTTGCAAGGCGGCGGATTGTTTCCTTGCGCTCTTCTTCTTCCATCTGATTTATTACAGCGGCGGCTACAGCAGGTTTTACCTGTGAAAGCACGAGCGCCCTTACAGGTGCAGATTCGTCTTTCAAGATTGATGCCATCTGTTCGCCGTCAAGGTCTTTTAAATACTCAAAAGGTTTTCCGCCTTCAAACGGAACAGCTTTCTGCATCATTTCCTGAGCGCGGGCATCGCCGAAAGCTTTTTCAAGAATAGTTCTTGCAGTGCTTACACCGCCGCCTTCTTTAGCCTGCTCATACAAATCTGAAAATTCTGCAATTATCTGTTCTGCTTCGTCAGGGTCTACGCGGCGGACGCTTGCAATTTCAGGTATAATCTTATCGATGAGGTCAGACGGCAATAAGGCGATAACTTTTGCCGCTTCATCAACACCAATCAATAGAAGGAATTTTGCAACACGACGGCATGCGCTGTCTTTGCTCGGTATCTTATAAAGTATGTTGCTGCCAGAAGGCTTTGTTACTTTTTGAACAGCA
>CAMJMF010000191.1 GCA_946406925.1 uncultured Spirochaetales bacterium
TACAAATTTTGTGTTTTTTTGCGGAAAACTGAAAAAAAATGCAGATTTTTTTCAGTTTTTTTCTAAAAAAGTACAAAAAAAACTAATTTGCACCTGATTGTATAGTGTGGGAGGAAAGGTGGCAAAAATGGCTAATGAACCAATCAATCCGGCAGATCAGTCGGAAAAAATGAAAGCTCTGGAAGCTGCACGTCTTCAGATTGAAAAGCAGTTCGGTCAGGGTTCGTTGATGAAACTCGGCACAAGAACTGATGCAGCCGGAATCGAGGTAATTCCTTCAGGCTCTATTCTTCTTGACGAAGCTCTTGGTATCGGCGGTTATCCGCGCGGACGTATCATCGAAATTTATGGTCCTGAATCTTCTGGTAAGACTACACTGGCTTTGCACGCCATTGCTGAGGCACAGAAAACCGGCGGTGTTGCAGCTTTTGTTGATGCAGAACATGCGCTTGATCCTGTTTATGCAAAAAATCTTGGTGTAGATATAGATAATCTTTGGGTTTCTCAGCCTGATACTGGTGAACAGGCATTGGACATTACAGAGCATCTTGTAAGATCTGGCGCTGTTGATATTATCGTTGTAGACTCAGTTGCAGCATTGACACCACAGGCTGAAATTGAAGGTGAAATGGGCGATTCTCACATGGGGCTTCAGGCAAGACTTATGAGCCAGGCCTTAAGAAAGCTCACCGCAATAATCGGCAAATCAAAGTGTATCGTCATTTTCATAAACCAGATCCGCATGAAAATCGGTGTAATGTTCGGCAACCCCGAAACAACCACCGGCGGAAATGCCTTGAAATTCTATGCTTCTGTACGTCTTGAAGTCCGCAGAATTGAATCAATTGATGCAAAAGGCGAAGAAGACGCTGTCGGAAACAGAGTGCGCGTAAAGGTTGTTAAGAACAAGGTTGCGCCTCCATTCAGAAAAGTAGAGCTTGATATTTATTTCGGCAAAGGCATTTCGGCTGTCTCAAGTATCCTTGATGCTGCCGTTAAGCATGAATTTATTGACAAGCGCGGCGCATGGTTTGCAGTCGGCGAAGAAAAAATCGGGCAGGGCCGTGAAAATGCCATTCAATTCCTTTTGGATAATGATGACTTCAGAAACGACCTTGAGGCAAAGCTGCGTGCCAAGCTGTTTCCGGGGCAGACCTTGAACAAAGAAGCACCTAAAAGCGCAAAGCCTGATGCAGACGCAAAAGTTTCTGTAGGCGTGCCGGTAAAGCCTGAAGCAGGAAAACCGGCGGCAAAAAAAGCGCCGCTTCCGCCAGAGGAGCTTTTCTAGGACATGGAGCTTGTCGTCCTCGGGTTAGGTTCAAACATGCCGTTAGTGCGGCATAATGATAAAGCCTTGCAGCCGGAAGAGATTCTGGGCAGGGCTTGTGAAGCGCTTTCTGGCGTTCTGAAAAACTTTCGATGCTCGTCTGTTTACAAGACAAAGCCAAGGTATGTAGAAAATCAAGATGATTTTTACAACATGGTTGCTGCTGGTGAATGGGAAGGCACTCCGCGTGAGCTGCTGAGAGCAGTTCAGAAAATAGAAAACTGGTTCGGGCGTGACCGTGAAAGTGTAGGACCTAAAGGTCCGAGGACGCTGGACATAGACATAGAACTCTTCGGAAATCAGATAATCAGGGAAGAGGACGCAGTGAATCCGCTGTATGTGCCTCATCCGCTGATGAATGAGCGGCAGTTTGTGCTTATTCCGTTGCTTGAGATTTTACCTGATTTTGCCGACCCTATAACAAGACAGCCATTTTCAAAAATTCTTTCAACGCTGTCTGACCAAGGTGTTGAATTATGGAAGCATTGCAAAAATCTGACAACAGCGAACAGGACGCAGTAACAAAATTCAAGCTCGGACAATTTGAAGGCCCGCTTGACCTGCTGCTCTATTTAATAAAAAAGAACGAAATAAACATCTACGATATTCCTATTGCAGAAATCACAGAACAGTATCTTGATTATCTTGATTACGCCGTTTCAATAGACTTGGACAATCTTACAGATTTTTATTCACTTGCGGCAGATTTGCTTCATATAAAGTCACGTATGCTTCTGCCTGTTGAAGTTTCATTTGATGACGAGGATCTTGAAGACCCGCGCCAGGAACTTGTTGATAAGCTCATTGAATACCAGAAATTCAAGAAAATTTCTGAGCTTATGGAGCAGAAAGAAGAAGAAAACGAATGGAGCTTGGAACGCAGAAAAATTCAGCGTATTCTGCCTTTTGAAGACGAGGATTTGTGGGAAAAAGTAGATTCCTGGGACTTGTACAAGGTTTTTTCTAATTTGATTTCGTCTTTTTCTGCTGAAAAAATCCTTGATATGCGCGAAGACATTACAATCAATGAAAAAATGACATTGATGAACGAATTTTTTGAAAACAAAGGTGAATGTCTTTTTACAGATTTGATTGTGCGTGAAGGCAGCCTTCTTGACGTAGTTTGTGCTTTTATGGCAATACTTGAGGCTGTAAAATTTAAACTCGCGGTTATTTATCAGAACCGCATGTTTGGTGATATAAAAATTAAACCAGCTGAAAAAGAGTGAAAATGGAGTTACATTTGGAAAAAGAAGCTGCACTGCTTGAAGCAATTTTTTTTCTTGAAGCAGAACCATTGGATAATAACGCCTTGTCTAAAATTTCAGGACTTGGACCTGAAGTTGTTGAAGCTGCCCTTGAACATTTGCAGGAAAAATACACAAGCGAAGATTCCGGCATAGAACTTGTACAGATTTCAGGCGGCTGGATTGTTGCGCCGAAAGCTGATTTGTGGGAATCTCTGAAAGAGCGTTACGGCAAAAAAAGCGACAAAAAGCTTTCGCGCTCTGCAATGGAAACCTTGTCGATTATTGCGTATTCTCAGCCTATTACCAAAGGCGAAATCGAAGCAATCCGCGGCGTTTCAGCTGACAATATGATAAGACTTTTGATAGAAAGATCACTTGTTAAAGAAGTCGGCAAAAAAGACATACCCGGCAAACCGATTCAATACGGAACAACAAAAGAATTCCTTAAGTTTTTCAGGCTGAACAGCATTGCTGACCTGCCGAAACTTGATGAAACTGAGAGTGAGCGCTTTGAACTTGCAAGATAATGAAAAGACAAATTCAGGTGACTCAAAAATACGTCTGCAGGTAGCTTTGGCTCATTCTGGTGTGGCAAGCCGCCGCGCCTGCGAGAAAATCATTACAGACGGGCGTGTTACGGTAAACGGAGAGAAGGTGCTTGAGCTTGGCACTAAGGTTTCGCCTGAAGACATAATCTGTGTTGACGGAAAGCAGGTTTTTCAAGAGGCAGTCAAGCGCTATGTGCTTTTGAACAAGCCGGTCGGCTATGTCTGCTCTCTTTCAGAAGAAAAAGAAAGACCTGATGAACCTGCACGTAATCTTGCAATTGATTTGCTGAAGCCGCATTTTTCTGAGAGGCTTTACAATGTCGGCAGGCTCGACATGTATTCTTCCGGGCTGATTTTATTTACAAATGACGGAGATTTTGCTTCTGTTGTTTCTCATCCTTCCGCAGAACTTGAAAAAGAGTATATAGTTGAAACAAGCATGCCTTATCCGCGCTATCTTACGGAAAAATTTATGCGCGGTGTGCGTGTAGACGGAGTTTTCTACAAATGCAAGTTTGCAGAAGACCTTTCTTCTCATAAAATGCGCATTGTGCTCATAGAAGGAAAAAACCGCGAGATCCGCTGTGTTATAGAATCTTTTGATCTGCGTGTAAGATCTCTGACACGTGTCAGAATCGGTTTTATTACAGCAGATTTGCCCGGCGGCGGCACGCTGAAGCCCGGTGAATTCAGAGAACTGACTTCTGATGAAGTTAAAAAGCTTCTTGAGTTGTGCCGCAAGAACAAAGAAACCCCGTTCAGGCATACACATGAAAGAAGCAGCATAAAAAACACAGAGCAGAAGCAGGGCGGTGCTTCACTTTACAAGAAAAATCCGCGCGGCGGCGAAAGGAGAAACCATGGTAATAGCAATTGACGGACCTGCAGGTGCCGGCAAAAGTACAATAGCAAAAGAAATTGCAAAAAGACTGAATATCACATTTCTTAATTCCGGCAGCTTTTACAGGGCAATTACGCTTTCGCTGCTGGCTTCTAAAGTGAATCTTGATGACGAAAAGGCTGTGATTGAACATGCCGCCGCCCTGAATATCGATTATGTTGCGAGCCGGCTTGTGTTGAACGGCGTTGACGTTGAGGACAAGCTTCATACAGACGAAATTGACGCAAACGCTTCTAAGGTGTCTTCTGTTGTTGAAGTGCGCCACATCGTAAACGACAAAATTCGCAAAATTACAGAAAAAATCAGCATAGTCTGCGAAGGCCGCGACATGACAACCGTTGTGTTTCCGAATGCTGAGTACAAATTTTACCTTGATGCTTCTATTGAGGCACAGGCTATGCGCCGCTATAAGCAGGGCGTAAGCAATATGTCGCTTGACGAAATAAAGGAATCAATCAGAAAAAGAGACGAACTTGACAAAAATAAGGCAGAAGGTTCGCTAAAAATAGCGTCAGATGCCGTTTACATAGATTCATCAGACTTGACGATAGAGCAGGTTTGTGAGATAATTCTAAGCAAAATTCAAATATAAGGGTTTAACATGGCAGAGAAGGACGTGGTAATGAACGAATCTCAGGACGCTAAAGAGAACGTTCAGACACAATTACAGGAAGAGTATCTTAAGAGTCTCGATTCTCTTGAAGAGGGGCAATTAAAAGAAGGCGTAGTCATCCAGGTAACATCGGATCAGGTTTTTGTTGATATTGGCTATAAGTCAGAGGGAAGAATTCCAATTTCGGAATTTTCAATTCTCCCGAAAATTGGCGATAAAGTAAATGTTGTTCTAGTTTCAAAAGAAGGACGACATGGTGAAGTTATTGTTTCAAAACAGAAAGCTGACAGCAAAGCAGCTGTAAAGATTGTTCGTCAGGCATTTAATGACAAGACACCTATTGAAGGTACAATTGAAAAAGTAGTAAAGGGCGGTTTTAGCGTAAACTTCGGTGGCGATACAACTGCTTTCTTGCCTATAAGTCAGTCAGATACATCAAAAGTAGATCATCCGGAAAAACTTGTTGGTCTTAAGAGCAAGTTCTACATTGACCGTTTGTATTCAGATAATAAATTGAATGTTGTTGTAAGCCGCAGAAAGTATCTTGAAGAAACAATGCAGGCTAACCGCAA
>CAMJMF010000192.1 GCA_946406925.1 uncultured Spirochaetales bacterium
TTTTATCATTTACCCACAATGTATAATAATATGAATTATTTTCTTGCTTTACTGTTTCATATGCCAATAATTTTCCATCATGAGAATAACAATCTAGAAATATTTTTTCAAAAGGACCTGATAAAATACCTTCGTCATTAAAAATATATTGTTGGTTTCCCTTTTCGACAATACATGAATAACGTGCTTTATTATTTTCTGGAATGAATGTATATTCCCAACCTAAGACATTATCAAAAGGACCATATTTTTTATTATCTGAAAATATATAACTATTTGAATCTTCTTTATATGTATATGCAATAATTTTTCCATCTAATACTAACCAATAACCTAAATAATCAAAGGGTCCTATTATTTCTGTACCATTTCTAAGATAAGCTTTATTATTGGCAGAATAAGAATATGTTTCTATTTTCTCATCATTTGATAAATAAAAAGAACTTATACTAGAATAAGGTCCTGTTTTCGTATCATTTTTACAGAAAAAATAATCATCCTCAATTTTCACAGTATAATAAAACGCATCTTTCGCATAATTCCAAGACAATATAGCATCATAAGGACCATAAACATTCTTACCTATCTGAACAAAAAATTTTTTAACTTGAGATATCAAACCTTGTGTATTTTCATAGAACAAACAAACA
Source organism: uncultured Spirochaetales bacterium (assembly GCA_946406925.1). Taxonomy (GTDB): domain Bacteria; phylum Spirochaetota; class Spirochaetia; order Treponematales; family Treponemataceae; genus UBA1240. The sequence goes on from CAMJMF010000192.1 coordinate 651, forward strand.
GGTGTCGTATTATTTATAAAACCAACATCAAAAACATTCTTGTTACACTCACCAATTTTTTGTTGACCATATATAAAAAAGCTAAAAATTTGAAAAACAATAACAAAAATAAATATTTTTCTTTTCATTTAACTACTCCAAAATTATTTTCTGCTAAAGTATAATGCAAGAAACAAGAAAAAGAAACTGAAAGATTCGGCGTCTATTCCGTCTAAAAACAAACACGCATTTTCAATAATAAAGTTTTATAAGAAAAAATAGTTTTTTCAAAGTTCCCTTTTTATAGAAAACAGGTATATAATTGCTTTATGATATTGAAAAGCATTTATTTAAGCTTATTCTTCATCTCATTCACAGAACTGACAATCTTTTACGAAATAACATTAAACAAAATAAACAAAAACTATCTCACACTTTATCTTACTACAATCATTTCGAATTTCGGCTATGCAATGTCAATTTTTGCATCTTCGCTTGAAGCAGCAATGTGCGGCATACTGACTGCCTTTATCGGAAGCTCTTTTACGATTCTTTTTATGCTTGTAGTTACAGTTGAAATGTGCAGGAAACGGTTTTACCTTTTTTACAGACTTTTTCTGCTGGTTTATGCAGTTGCCATCAGCATTGTTATAGCAACAACAAAAGACACGAACCTGTTTTTCAGCCATCCGTATATCGCGCTGGAACATGGAATTACCGTCATTAAATATAAGTTCGGGCCGGGAATGTTCTTTTACATCGGTTATCTTACGGTAATAAATTTATCTGCAATATTTATAGTAATTCACACCATTAAGACTAAAAAGAAAGTCTCAAAAAAAACGCTGAAGTTACTGCTCTGCACGCTGATTATGGGTACTCTTTCTTTTTTGATTCCGCTTGCGCTTGGCAGCAGCATAAACTTAATGCCGTTCATTTATGTTCTAATGGAAACTTTTTTTATCTACACGTCTTCAAGAATGAACAGCTACGATCTTTCGCTCAATCTGGTGAATGTAAGCAAGAAGCGCGGCAACTACGGTTATATTGCCTTTGACAACAAAAAGCACCTTTTGGGCTGCGATGAATTCGCAATTCAGATTTTCCCGGATTTAGATTCAATCGCCATAGACGCGTCCATTCCTTCAAGCTGCACTGATATAATTGAAAAGCTTCACTTCAATGACCCGTCCTGGAACTGGAACAAAAACTGCAACAAAGATTTCAAAATTCTTACGGCAGAAAAAGCCGCAATCGGCACAATTCATCAAATTACTTCAAACTATAACAAGAGGCTCGGTTATTTAATTGAACTGCGCGACGACACTGAACAGCAGAACTATATAAACGGAATCAAAACGTACAACAAGGAACTTTCTCATCTGGTTGAAGAAAAGACGCAGCAGGTTACAGACATGCAGGACTCAATCATCAAGGGCATGGCTATAATGATTGAAGGCCGCGACAACAGCACCGGCAACCACATTCTGCGCACCAGCGACTGCATCAAGATTTTTGCCGACGAGCTTTTGAAACACAAAGAAATTCCACAGATTACGCCAAGTTTCTGCAAGCTTTTAGTAAAAGCCGCCCCGATGCATGACCTCGGCAAAATTTCTGTTGATGATTCGATTTTAAGAAAACCTGGAAAGTTTACACCTGAAGAATACGAAAAAATGAAGTGCCATGCAGCCGAAGGGGCAAAGATTGTTAGAAAGATTCTCAACGAAACTACGGACCAGAGCTTTAAATGCATTGCCATAAACATAGCGCATTATCATCACGAAAAATGGAACGGCGAAGGTTATCCGGAACATCTGCAGGGCAAGGCTATTCCGCTAGAAGCAAGAATCATGGCACTTGCCGATGTTTTTGATGCGCTTGTGAGCAAACGCTGTTATAAAGAGGCAAAGTCTTTTGATGAAGCTTTTGAAATCATAAAGCACGATCTCGGCAAGCACTTTGATCCGGTAATTGGCAAGATTTTTATTGACTGCCGTCCGCAGCTGGAAGCATACTATAGCACCACAATGCGGAAAGCAGAAATTGACGACTAAGCGGTATTCACAAAACGGAATAATTCAGAATGACTGATAATCACAAAAAAATATACGGCATCTTATTTGCAGCTTTTTCAATTTTCATTTGGGGAATTACCTTTGTAAGCACAAAGTTCCTTTTAAACGATTTTTCTTCGCTGGAAATTCTTTTTTACAGATTCATTATGGCTTATGCGGGGCTCTGGCTTCTGCATCCAAAATTTGAAAAAATCGAAATGCGCGATAATATTCTTTTTACGTTTGCAGGCTTGTCAGGCGTTGTGCTTTATCAGCTTTCAGAAAATATCGCGATTCATTTTACAAATGCTTCAAATGTAAGTATTATCGTAAGCATATGTCCTTTGTTTTCTGCGATAATCAGCCAGATTTTCTTAAAAGAAAAGCACATTTCGTTCTGGTTTGTAGTCGGCTTTGTAATTGCAATTTTTGGAATAACTCTGGTCTGTTTTAATGGAAACACAACTCTTGAGTTTAATCCAAAGGGAGACCTGCTTGCATTTATGGCGGCAATCTGCTGGGGCTTTTATTCTATGCTGATTTCTATTCTGAATAAAAGGAAATACAACAGAATTGCGGCGACTAGACGAACCTTCTTTTTTGCTGTTCTTATCATGATTCCACTTGCACTTTTGGGCTGGCGTCTTGTTCCAGCTGAAGGGTCTCAAACAGAGGCAAGCGGTTTTGTTCAGAGCCTTTATTTTATTACAGATAATGCTGTAAATGCTTTGCGTTTCAAAAATACGTTTAACTGGATGAATCTGATTTTTCTTGGTGTGTTTGCAAGCGGAATCTGTTTTACAACATGGAGCAAAGCCTGCGATATTATCGGCACAGTGAAAGCAAGCTGCGGGCTGTATCTGATTCCGATTGTGACAATCTTTTTTGCGTTTTTTGTTCTGGGCGAAAAAATAACACTTCTGGGCGCTGCCGGAAGTGTTATTACGATTACGGGTCTTTTTATAAGTGAAAAACTTTCTGCTTAACCTGATTACTTAAGATTAAGCAGAAACATTTAAGTTTGTTAAACTTATTTCAAGTTTACCATGCTCTTGTCATAATCTTTAGGTGCAACATAACCCATGAGATTCATGAGAGTTGCAGGCCATGAGCTGATTCCAAGACCGTCGTTCAACTTTGTATTATCATACTCGCCTTTGTATTCTGGGTCGTAGATGATACCTGGAACAGGGTTGAGGGAGTGAGATGTCTTTGCCTTTGGCTCGCCGTCTGCATCCTTCTTTACGCTGCCGTCCTTTCCGTGCTCGTACATATCGTCAGAGTTTCCGTGGTCAGCAGTAAGACAAAGAATACCACCTGCTTCATCGATTGCAGCCTTAAGGCGTCCGAGCTGAAGGTCCATACCTTCCATAGAACAAACTACTGCGTTGAATACACCAGTGTGTCCAACCATATCACCGTTAGGGTAGTTAAGGCGGATGTGGTCATACTTACCGCTCTTAATTGCTTCGATTACTTTGTCAGTAATTTCTGCACACTTCATCCATGGGCGCTGCTCGAAAGGAACAACATCAGATGGAACTTCAATATAGTCTTCGAGTTTTTCGTCGAATTTACCCTGCTTGTTTCCGTTGAAGAAGTAAGTTACATGTCCGTACTTCTGAGTTTCAGAAATTGCAAGAAGCTTTACGCCAGTCTTTGTAAGATATTCACCCATTGTGCGGTCAATGCTTGGTGGGTTTACAAGGTACTGAGCTGGAACGTGAGCGTCTCCGTCGTATTCCATCATTCCGGCATATTCAACAGCTGGAACGCGAACGCGGTCAAATGGGAGATCTCCGCCCTTTGGTGTTTCGAAGGCGCGTGTCATTTCAAGAGCACGGTCACCGCGGAAGTTGAAGTAGATAACGCTGTCGCCGTCTTCAATAGTACCAACAGCTTTTCCATCCTTTTCAATTACGAACTCGTGCATATCCTGATCGAGGAGGCCTGGAACTTCCTGGCGGTATGTTTCAATAGCCTTTGTAGCAGATTCAAACTTGCGTCCTTCACCAAGAACGTGAGCCTTCCATCCGCGTTCTACCATAGACCAGTCTGCATTGTAGCGGTCCATAGTCATATACATACGTCCACCACCAGAAGCAATCTGATAGTCAAAGCCGGCAAAACCGGCGAGGAACTCTTCGAGTGGAGTGATGTAATTTAAAGCAGATGTAGGATCTACGTCACGACCGTCGAGCAGTGCATGTACGCGGAGCTTTTTAACTCCGTCTTTAGAAGCCTGTGTAATCATTGCTTTAAGATGGTCGATGTGAGAGTGAACGTTTCCGTCAGAAACAAGACCAATAAAATGAAGTGTTGAATTTTTATCGTTTACGTTCTTAACAAGCTTTTTCCATGTGTCGGCAGCAAACATTGAACCGTTTGCAATTGATTCGCCTACAAGCTTTGCACCCTGAGCAAAAACACGACCACAACCCATTGCGTTGTGACCTACTTCAGAGTTACCCATATCATCATCACTTGGAAGACCTACTGCAGTTCCGTGAG
>CAMJMF010000193.1 GCA_946406925.1 uncultured Spirochaetales bacterium
CAAAAATCAAGCCTGGTGCAAAATCAGGCGATCCGAACAGCGAACTGAGCCCTGTTGTGCCGCTTGATCCACTTTCTTTGGAGTTGGGCTTTGCCTTGATTCCGCTGGTTGACAAAGAAAAGGGCGCAGAACTGCTTGAGCGCATAACGCGTATACGTGCCGAATCTCACAGAGATTTGGGACTTGTTGTTCCGCGAATCCGCATTATTGATAATATGGCTCTTGAGCCGAATGAATATTGCTTCAAAATCAGAGGTGTGCCTGTTGCACAGAGCCATATCCGTATGGGCTGGTACATGTGTATGGATACAGGCGGCGTAATTGAAGAGATTCAGGGCGAAAAAACAACAGACCCTGCATTCGGCTTGCCTGCAATTTGGATTACGGAAGAAAACCGTGAAAGAGCAGAGCGTGCCGGCTATGCGGTTGTAGATCCGCCTACAATTATTGCTACACATCTTACTGAAATTATTAAGAGCCATGCGTCTGAAATTATCGGACGTCAGGAAGTTCAGTCTATTGTCGATGCTCTCCGCAAGGATTATCCTGCTGTTGTTGATGAAGTTACTAAAATCTTCAATATGGGTGAAATCGAGAAAGTATTGCAGCGTCTTTTGCGCGAGCAGGTTTCTGTGCGCAATACAGTTGCAATTCTTGAAACTATGGCTGATTTCGGTCCTACAACAAAACGTACAGATATTCTTGTTGAAAAAGTCAGACAGGCATTGGGCCGCCAGATTTGTCTGCAATATACAGATGAGAACAGAACGCTGCATGTTATGACTATTGAGCCTGAATTCCTGCAGGTTTTGGTTGACAGCAGAGTTGATACAGTTAACGGTCCAATGGCAGCGCTTGAGCCTAAACAGCAGAGAACATGGATTTCTGCTTTGAGTATGGCGGCAGCCAGTGCACAGGAAAAAGGCTTTATGCCTGTAATTTTGTGTCCTGAAGAGGCACGAATTTTAGTAAAAGCAAGTTCTGAAAGAGAAATACCTGGTTTGGTAGTTCTTTCTGTACCAGAAATTACAAACGACATTAAAGTGGAATCTTTGGGAGAAATAAAAGTTGGATAATTTTGGTCAAAAAAGAGATACACTTGTAGAACGTGCTCCTGATTATGAATCTTGTCTTCAGAAAATTCGTGCCAAATGGGGAGCTGACTTTGAAGTCGTTTTTCGGCGCACTGTAACTTGGGGCGGATTTTTGGGCTTTTTTGAAAAGCAGGGCGTTGAATTGGAGTATGTCTTGAAAAAAGAAAGCCCTTATAAGTCAAACTATATTCCGCAGAATCAGCTACAGCAGCCTCTTGCTTTTGATGAAATAAAGAAGAAGGTTCTTGCCACAGCACCTATACAACGCACCGAAGAGAGCGCTGAAATTAAGAAAATGGCTGCAGAAATAAAAGCCCTCCGCGAAATTATAGAAAAGGGTGCTTTTGCTTCTCAGATACACAATTCTCAAAAAGCCGAACATAAGAACATTACAAAAATCAGAGAAATCTTAGAGAAGAACGAATTTACACCTTCTTATATAGCAAGAATAACCGAAAGAATCCGCAAAGAGTTTTCGCTTGATAAATTAGACGATTATCCTACATTGCAGGAATCTGTTGTAAACTGGATAGGCGAATCTCTTCACATTGACAGAGAAGATGTAGCATTTAATCCGTCTGATATGAACTCAAACAGAGTTTATCCGCGTGTAATAATTCTGGTTGGTCCTACAGGCGTAGGAAAAACTACAACACTTGCAAAATTCGTTGCAAATGCAATTCCTAAAGACGAAGGTTTTTCAACAGACCGGTTCCATATTATTTCAATGGACAGCTACAGAATTAAGGCTGCTGAGCAGTTGAAAACATACGCAGACTATATGGAAATTCCGTTCTCACAGGCAGAAAGCCTTGAAGATTTGGAAAAACTTGTTGCAATGTACAGAGATACAACAGACTTGTTCTTTGTAGACACACTTGGAATTAGTCCGAATGATTATGCAATTCTTGGCAACTTAAGAAAAAAGCTTGATTTGCATGGAATTGAGACTGATGTTTATCTTACGCTTTCTGCGACAACCCGCGTAAGCGATATGCGCGAAATAATCAAGCAGTTCTCAATGTTTGATTACCGTTCGATTATTATTTCTAAGTTTGATGAAACCCAGAAAGTGGGCAGTATTATAAGCGTATTGTCAGAAAAAGATAAAGCAGTTTCTTATCTGACTACCGGACAGACTGTTCCTAAAGACATAAAGAAAGCTACAGTTCTGTCTTTCTTACAGCGTATTGACGGTTTTGAGATAAATGGTCCTAGAATTGAAAAACGATTTGATGCAATTCTGGATGTAATTGATTAGATAGATTTGTTCGGAAACTAATCAAGTTTCCGGATAAGTCGGATATAAGGAAAAACTATGGAAGATCAAGCAGCACAGCTTAGAGAAATGATGCAGTCTAGAAGGTCTAATACAAAAAAGACCAGAATCATTACTGTTACCAGCGGAAAAGGCGGTGTAGGAAAAACCAATATCGCTGTTAATCTGGCGATTGCTTATGCGCAGACTGGTAAAAAGGTAATCTTGATTGACGCAGACTTGGGGCTTGCGAATGTCAACATTATCTTGAATATGGTTCCAAAATTCAGTCTGTACCATGTTGCTACAAAGCAAAAGAAGATGACTGATATTATAGAATCAACCGAATTCGGCATAAAGATTATTGCCGGCGCAAATGGTTTTTCTCGTATAGCAAATCTTTCTGACGAAGACCGCGTTTCATTTATCAAAGAATTTGACACATTGTCTTCGGCTGACATTATCATTATTGATACAAGTGCCGGAATTTCAAGCAATGTTCTGGGTTTTGTTGAAGCTGCTGACGAAGTGCTGATTGTTACTACGCCGGAACCAACTGCTATTACAGATGCTTACGGCATGATTAAGGTAATTGCAACAGAAACAGACTGCATTAAGCTTAACTTGAAGCTTATTGTTAACCGCGTTCATTCTTCAGCAGAAGGCAAGCGCATCGCAGACCGAATGACAAACATTGTCGGTCAGTTCCTGAACTGCAAAGTAGAATACATGGGCTTTATTTATGATGATCCTGTTGTGCCGCAGTCTGTTATCAGACAGAAGCCGTTTATAGTTGCAGAACCAAATTCAAAGCCTGCAATGTGTGTCCGCCATCTTGTAAGCAGAATCGAGAAAATCGATATTAAGCAGAACGGCGGTTTGTCTGGATTTGTTGATAAACTTATGGGACGCAGCTGGTCGACTTGAGAGAAATAAATCTAACAAGTTTTACTATATAAATCAGACTTGACCAATTGGTTTTTTTACCTTAATCTTTATGTATGGGGGGTTTTATGACTACAACTAAAAAAGTTGTAATAGTTGCTGTTTGTGGTTTTGTTTTATCCTTCCTTATTGGTTTAATTTCTTCAGTATCATTTGGCATTGTTCTGCTTAGAGCCATTTTCTGTGCTCTGATTTTTGCCGGATTATATTATGCGCTGTCTGTTGTATTTCAGCGTTTCTTAATAGGCAATTCTGGTGGTTCAGAACAAGTTTCTGGAGGAGATTCAATAATTCCACAAAAGGGTCAGCTCATCGATATAAGAGTAGACGATGAGATTTTACCGGAAGAAGAAAATGCACCTTTGTTCAAGATTCCAAAAGAATTGATACCAGAGAGCAATAATAATGCTGTTGAAGTATTAGAGCCTGTAGAGAACGCTCAGGAAGTGAGCGATGTAAAACCAGGCGAGAAACTGTTTACAACTCCTCAGACTCAAGTAAAAAAAGAGAATACCGGTGATTCTGAATTAGGTTCACTGCCTGATATGGAATCGATGCTTTCAGATATGCAAAGCTCGCCGTCAAGCGAGGTGATTACTACGTCAGATTTTGCAAATTCAGATGATATGATTGCGTCTGGCGAATTACGCGGTGCAGACAAGGAACTTATGGCAAAAGCCATTCATACTGTTTTGACACGCGATAACAATTAAGGGTGTATTAAATGGCTGCTTCGATTTTTGAGCAAAAGACAGAAGAAGAATTATGGATAGAATTTAAAAAAACTCATTCGCCTGCTTTGCGCGATGCATTTATCCGTCAATATATGCCGCTGGTAAAATATGTTGCCGGAAAAGTGTCTGTCGGTATGCCTGGCAGTGTTGAGTTTGACGACTTGGTCGGCTTCGGCCAGTTCGGTTTGCTTGATGCTATCAATAAATTCGATCCTGAAAAAAATGTAAAGTTCAAAACTTATGCTGTTACAAGAATCCGCGGTGCCATTTTTGATGAATTAAGATCTATTGACTGGGTTCCACGTTCTGTGCGCCAGAAGTCAAGAGAAATTGAAGATGCAATCAGCCGTCTGGAATCAAAGCTTGGAAGAACCGCTTCTGATGCAGAAATTGCCGGTTCAATGGGCATAAGCGAAGAAGACTACAACCAGACAGTATTAAAGGTTTCTGGAACAAGCATTTTGTCCCTGAACGATATTTGGTATTCAGGTGATGATTCAGACCATGTTTCAATCGGTGACTGCATTGAATCACCGTCGAGCCTGAATCCTGATGTTATTGTTGAAAGAGAAGAAGTCAGAAGAGTCATAATTGAAGCAATAAATGATTTGCCTGAAAAAGAGAAAATGGTTCTTGTTCTTTATTATTATGAAGATTTGACATTTAAAGAAATCGGACAAGTTTTGAATGTCAGCGAATCACGTATTTCACAGCTTCATACAAAAGCAAACTTAAGACTTCGTGCTAAATTGACAAATATACGCAAAGGAATCTTGTGAGCCGGTTTCAAAACTCAGGTGACTTTTGAAACTCTCTCTTAGTAAAAATCAATTTCTGCCGATAAATAGCTGAAGCTTTAATTATTTTAAATATTGTGTCGGTTCCAGCCGGTTTTATAGGAGAAACTTATGATAACACTTGAAGATATACGTAATGAACTCCAAAAAAAGCTGCAGTTAGATCAGCTTCTTCGTTCTGTCGAAGTTCATGCTGACACATTAGATGAGGCTTTGGCCGATGCTGCTGTTCAATTACAGACACGCGTTCAGTTTCTTGAATATGAAGT
>CAMJMF010000194.1 GCA_946406925.1 uncultured Spirochaetales bacterium
TGCGAGTGGGTATCTATCATTTTTCATGTACAGTAGAAAAGCTTTTGTAGAGGCAATTGGTGAAAGTTATACACCGCCAAAAGGAATTAATCAAACATTTGAAATTGCTCTCTGGTTGCCATGTTTTAATGATGTAGATGTAGAATATAAGCGACTTCAAAATCTGGGTGTGCGATTTCCAACTGGAGAACCAAAAACATTTTCTTTCGGTATTCGAAATTTTTATGTTGCAGATCCAGAAGGTAACCTGCTTGAAATAGGCAGCACAAAAGAAAAGTAATATGTGGTATAACGACCCGCAATTTTTTGGTGGTGTCAACCGACTTCAGAAAGGATGTGGTCAAATGAATCATCTTGATTCTTTTAGTGTATTACAGGAAGAACAGTACAATATTGCAAAAACATTATTCGACATAGGAGAGGAGCTTGGATGCAAAATTGTCTATAAAAAGAGACCAGTCGGATACAGAGCAATCTTTAATAAAAAGAGTAATAGAAAGGTTTTGTTTTGGATGGAAGTATCAGATAACTCATTGCTTGTAAAAGCAAACATACTACACATTGATAATTATATTGATAAAATAAACAAATGTTCCGATTCCATTAAAAAAATAATAACCGGAACAAAAGAATGTGAGCATTGTCACCCTTGTTGTGGCTCTCTACATCTTTCATATCATATTGATGGTGTAAGATATGAGCCATGCTATTTTAAAGGTCATTATTTTAGGGGGATGAACAAAGCGGATTGGGATATGCTTGGAGAATTAATTGCTTGTGAGAACAGTATAGAATAATAATATTCCAGTATACGTCACTTTCGGAAGCATCTTACCCCCATATAAGCTGCATCCGCATTCTAGGCATAGAGCCAGACAGAATGACTTTTAGCGCGATATAAGGCAAGGGGCATTTCTTGAATGCCCCTAAAATTTTCAGCAGGTTGCCTGTACGGCAGTCATTGCAACCGTGTTCACGATGTCTTCAACAGAGCAGCCGCGCGAAAGGTCGTTGCACGGCTTTGCAAGGCCTTGCAAGACGGCGAAACATTCTGCACCGCCGATGCGCTGCGTAATCTTATAGCCGATGTTTCCAGCCTGAAGATCTGGGAAAACCAGAACATTGGCACGTCCTGCAACTTTGCTGCCCGGCGCTTTTGAAGCACCAATTTCAGGCACTAAAGCCGCATCAAACTGCATTTCGCCGTCTAAAAGCAGATCTGGTGCAAGTTCATGCGCAATCTTTACAGCTTCCTGAACTTTGGTTACAAGCTCGTGCTTTGCACTGCCCTTTGTAGAAAACGAAAGAAGTGCTACGCGCGGTTCCTGAACACCGCAGAGAACTCTTGCTGTTTCAGCTGCAGATACGGCAATGTGTGCCAGTTCTTCGGCTGTAGGGCAAGGCATAACTACACAGTCTGCATAAACAAGCAGGCCGTCTTCGCCCAGGCTCTTGTTCGGGCAGTCCATCAGAAAGCTGCTTGATACAACTTTCATACCGGGTTTTGTCTTGATAATCTGCAATGCAGGGCGGAGCATATCTCCGGTTGTATGAACTGCACCAGAAACAAGACCGTCTGCGTCACCGCATTTAACCATCATAATGCCGTAATACATCGGATCTGCGACAAGCTTTTTAGCGTCTTCTTCTGCTACGCCTTTTGCTTTTCTCAGTTCAAAAAGCACTTTTGTATATTCAGCGGCTTTTTCACTTGCAGCCGGGTCAATTATTTTAATGCCTGAAATATCTGCGCCCTGCTTTTTTGCAACTTCTGCAATTTTTTCCGGATTTCCAAGAAGAATAGGTGTTGCAAGCCCTTCTTTTACGATGTCTTCTGCTGCCTTTACTGTGCGCGGTTCATCGCCTTCTGGCAGTACAATTGTCTTTACGTTGGCGCGTGCCTTGTTCTTGATTTTTTCAATCATGCTCATAGTTTTCCTCCTTGCTTACAGATCCAAACCTTCAAAGCCGTTCCAGACTGGTTTTCCTGTATATGTCAGCGGCGTAACTTTTCCCTGCATAACTTTGAGTGCAGGAAGAGCCAGCGCCTCTTGTTCCATCTCACCTGGATAATCGAAAATCGGGGCAATCCAGCCGCAGCGCTTTTCGACAGTTGATTTTACGTCAGCAAAGCGCAGAAGCCCGCCTGTCAGAAGAATTCCGTCTACCTTGCCGCAAAGAACGCAGCTCATTTCGCCGATCATTTTGCAAATCTGGTAGAGCATTGTGTTCCACACAAGGTCAGCCTTGCGGTCGCCCTTTTCCAAAAGCTCGTGTATTGTGTCTGCGTTTGCTGTTCCAAAAAGATCTACAAAACCGCCCGCACGAGAACAGCGGAGGCGCACATCTGCGACTGAGTGTTTTTCGATATAGTCAAGAAGCGAAAGCACCGGCACACTGCCGATTCTTGTCGGTGTAAATGCGCCTTCACCGTCTGCGCCCATGTTGCCGTCTACCATTTTGCCATGGTCGTGCGCGCTTACTGTGATTCCGCCGTCTATATGTGCAACAACAAAATTGCAGTCTTCGTAGCGCTTATTAAGCACGTGCTCTGCATGGTATTCTGCAACTGCTTTTTGGTTAAGCACATGTGAGTGTGAAACGCGGTAAATGCCTTTGATGCCGGTCAGGCGGGCATAGTCGCCGTATTCGTCTACATTAGTCGGGTTCAAAGTGAATGCAGGCTTGTTGAATTCCTGTGCAAATTTCCATGCAAGCATTACGCCGAGCTTAGCCGGATGCTCGCTGCCGCCTACAGCTGCCACAGTGTCATCATAAAGTTTCTGGTCAATCTTTGTGATTCCTCCCGGCTGTGTACAGGCAGAACCTCCGCGTCCTACAAACACATCAATTTCAGAGGCTTTGTAGCCTTCAGCTTTAAGCATATTCATGATTACTTCATAACGGAAAGGCATCTGGTCATTTACATGCGGAAAAGTAAGCAAAACATCTGCATCATGAAAAAGACTTTTTTCAAATACTGAGGTTTCGTTCTCAAAAAGGCTAACCTTTGTTGATGTTGAACCCGGGTTGATAATCAATAACTTATATTTTTTTTCGTCTGCTGACATATTTAAATTCTCCTGTCGCTGATCTTTTTTTGAGTTTTTAGCAGCCCTATTCTATACTGCACGCAAAAAGAATACAACGGCTTGATGCTTCTTTATAAAGAAAAAGTGAGAATATTTTCAGCTAATATACTACACACGGAAGGCGCGGCATGAATGAGGTGCAAGAACAGTCTTTACGCTGCTGCCCAAATCTTTGCGCGCCCATAAATCGCGGATAATTGGAGCTGACACGTCAGAGGCTGATTCTGCGGCAGCCTTTTCTGTTCCGGCTACCTCAGCAGCAAGCTTGGCATTGAACGTAAGCGGCTGTTCCTCATCGGTCAAGTTGAATAATGCGTAATATGCGTGGGCACAGCCTGCTTCGTCAAAGCCTATAAAGTTATACCAGCAGACAATATTGCTGCCGCCTAAAGCCGGCGAAAGCTGCTTTGCCTGATTCGGGCATTTATTCATTGCTATTATTTCTTCGTTTGTCAGAAGGCTTAAACTGAAATCATCAAGCTGAACCAAATCAGTGCCAATCATAAGCGGCGCGCGAAAAATGCTCCACAACGTAATCATTGTGCGCGTTTCTTCCTGCGTAAAATTGCTCTTTCTTGCTTTTGATTCTTCCGGCGCATCAGAATCTGCCCAGCCATAGCCAAGCACATTCATCGGAAGCATGTCACAGTCCGGCCAGTTGCCGCCGCCTGTATGCTTCTGCCAGACTTCACAGCGCTCGAACATCGCCTTAAGAAGTTTCCAGTCGTCCCAGAAGTCGTCTGTGATGCGCCACATGTTTGCATAGCTTTCGTAATGATGGGCTTTTTCAATTACGGCAGGCCCCGGACTAAGCGAAAGTACCATTGCGTGGCCGGAATTTTCGATTGCCTTGGCAATCATCTCTATTTCTTTTTCAGCCGAATAAGGGTTCTGTGGATACATGTTCGTATTGCAGATATCATCAACCTTTACAAAATCAACGCCCCATTCCGCATAAAGCTCAAAGACCGAATCATAATAATCCTGCGCATAAGGCTTTGCTGCATCAACGCCGTACATGTCCGGGTTCCAGCGGCTGATTGAATATGGGTTTGCAACCATGTCGGCAGTTACAGCTGAACCGTCGTGCGTCTTTATGGGCAGATGCTCATGGGCGGCAAAACGCGGAATTCCGCGCATTATGTGGATGCCGAATTTAAGCCCGAGCGAATGAACATAATCTGCAAGCGGCTTGAAGCCTTTTCCGTCTGCACTACTCGGAAACCTGTTCGGCGCCGGAATCTGGCGCGAATATTCATCGATACAGAAGCGGCTGAACGGAATGTACTGAAGCCCTTCTTTGTTGCGCTTTCCGGCATCAGGATCTGACCACTGAATATCGATAACAACATATTCCCAACCGAACTTTTTCAGATTTTTCGCCATATATTCTGCATTTGCGCGAACCTGCGCTTCATTTACCATTGTGTTGTAATAATCGTAGCTGTTCCAGCCCATAGGCGGTTCTTTTGCAACAGCGTTTTTGTCATAATAGTTCATTTTTTGCCCTCTATTAGTTTGCGTAGCCCGTTCAAGCCTGTAAATTCGTTCCATTCATTTTTTGAAGCGAATGTTATTGCGCTTGAACAGCCGACATGCCACATCATGTGCCTGAACTGTGCAAGAATAAGTTCAAGCCTTGTGTATTCGCAGCCTTCTGGCTTGAGCAGAAGTTCTTCTGCCGTAAGATTATCAAGATAGTTTTCGATTTTTGCCTTTACATGATCAAAATAATCAAGCAGCTGCTTTCTTGAAATTACGATTGATGTGTCTTTTTCGTAGCCTTCACGCTTTGAAGAAATTACGCTCAAGTTTTCTGGAATTCCAAAAAGTTTCTCGCCTTGGTAGACGTAGCCGATAGGGTTCATAAAGAACCTGTCCATCGAATGAA
>CAMJMF010000195.1 GCA_946406925.1 uncultured Spirochaetales bacterium
ACCTTTTCTTGTGTAGTCGGCTGTAAATTCAACAACACCTTCTGTATCGTTTTCTGTGCCCTTTTCGGTGCGGAGAATTTTGAGCCCGTGCCAGATAGATTCTTCACTCCATTTGCGGGTTTCTTCAAGGTCTATTTCATTTTCTTCTGTTTCACGTATGCATGAATCTGCAATATAGTCTATTTCGTGTTTTACATAAGCTGAATAACGGCTGCGCATCAAAGCTTCTGCGGTAAGGGCTTTTGTTTTTCCCTTAATGATTGGTTCACAACATTCACTGTACTTTTTCTTTGAACCACATGGGCATAATGTTTCGTCCATAAATAAAACCTCCGGCGCTGCTGAACGGCGCAATTTTTCAGACGTATTTGGAAATTTCAATTTTCCGAATACGAACTTTAGCAAACGCAATTTTGTAAGGCTTTAGCCTGAAAAATTGCAGAGCTGTTCGAAAACTAACCGAGTTTCCGAACAGCTCTGATTATAACAGAATCTTGTGAACGTGTACACGAGTAACCGGCAGCCATGCCGCACGAATAAATGTAATTAGTTATGTAAAATTGATTAAGCTGCATTTAGAAGTGCCGATAATAAACTATGGCTGCGCTTCCTTTTTAAATCAACCTTATTTTTTGCACAGCATTTGGTTTTATGCGAATATTAAAATTTCATAATTTGGTTTTAGTTTGTCTTTATTCTGTGTTTTGCCTGGCATTTCTGTTTGTTTCTCATGCACTTTTTGCTGTTCAGACGGAAAACAAGGCAGAAGAGGTAGAGCAGACCAAAGAAATTCCTGAACTTGTATTTGGTCCTCTTACAGAAGAAGAATCTGCAAAAGAGGAAGAAGCCCTGCTGGCTGCTGAGCCTGTAATTCCTGACGAAGATTTAGCCCTTCATTTTTTAAGCGCATATGACCCCATAATGATGAACAGCGACATAATGGCTTTTTACGGTCATCCGAACGCTGCCTCAATGGGTATTATCGGACAGTATTCGCTTGAGGACTTGGAACCGCTACTCATCAAATTTGCTGACGAATATGATGCTGTAAACGGCTGCCGCACAGTCACACCGGCGCTGTATCTTATTTTCGGGACCTGCTGGCCGGAAGGCGAAATCGGTTATTTGAACAGCGCAATTTGCAAAAAATATATTGATTATGCTGCAGAACGCGGCTGGCTTGTTTTCTTAGACCATCAGATAGGCAAGTACACTGTTGAATATGCCACACAAAGATTGCTGCCCTATCTTAAATATGATAACGTGCATCTTGCGCTTGACCCTGAATGGCGCACAACAAAGCCGATGCAGGAAATAGGCTGGGTTACAGCTGACGAAGTTAATAAAGCCCAGCAGATGATACAAGACTATCTCATTGAGAATAACCTCCCCGGAAAGCGCATGCTTGTTATTCATCAGTTTAAGCCATGGATGATAAGCCGCCGATCAGAAGTCCGCTCAAATTTTGAAAGAGTGAATCTTGTTCATTGTGCAGACGGTTTTGGAACACCGGCACAAAAGAAAGATTCATACGCTGCAAATGCAGAAGCTAAAAACATTCCGCTTAAATCATTCAAGTTGTTTACAAAGCCGGCTATTGCAGGCGCCGGCTACGATTCTCCGATGATGACGCCGGAAGAGGTTTTAGCTCTTGAGCCGAGACCATATCTGATTATGCTCCAATAACTAAAGAAACAGCCGCCACCGCAAAATTTCTTTATCTTTTTAGAATTTCTCCTTTTCCGCTTGTGTTATAAGCTATGCTTATTATTTGCATAAAAAAGATTGATTTTACTTATGCGGAAAAAGCGGTTATTATAGCATTAGCTTATGGCTCTTTTTGAAAATGCACTTCAAAAAAGCCAAATATCTGATTGGAGAATCTATGAAATATTCAGGAACAATTTCACGTGGAATCCGCACGCCTATTATCAAGAAGGGTGATGACCTTGCATCAATTGTTGTAGACAGCGTTTGCAAAGCTGTAGAAGAGGCAAATCTAGAAATTAATGACCGTGATGTTGTTGCTGTTACAGAAGCTGTAGTCGGCATTTCTCAGGGCAATTATGCTACAGCTGACCAGATTGCAAAAGATGTTTCAAATAAATTCGGTGATGCAACAGTCGGCCTCATTTTTCCAATTTTAAGCCGCAACCGCTTCTCTATGTGTCTTAGAGGAATTTCACGCGGCTGCAAAAAGCTTGTAATCATGCTCTCTTATCCGGGTGATGAAGTTGGAAACAAAATGGTTAATCCAGATGTTTTCTTCGATTCGGGCGTAAATCCGTATACAGATGTTTTTACAGCCGCTGAATTCAAAAAGAAGTTCCCGAATTGTGTACATGAATTTACCGGCGTTGATTATATCGATTATTATGAAAAGGCAGCGGAATGTCCTGTTGAAGTAATTCTTGCAAATGATCCGCGTGCAATTTTGAAATATACAGACAATGTAATTGTTGCATCAATTCATGAAAGAAAAAGAAACAAAAAGATTTTGGAAAGAGCCGGCGCAAAAAAAGTGCTCTGTCTTGATGAAATTATGACCGAAAGCGTAGACGGTTCCGGCTATAATGAAAAATACGGGCTGCTCGGTTCAAATCTTGCAACAGACAATTCAGTAAAATTGTTTCCGCGCAACTGCCAGCCGCTTGTTGACGACATTCAGGCTAGGCTCAACAAGAAATTCGGTAAAAAACTTGAAGTTATGGTTTACGGTGACGGTGCTTTCAAAGACCCGCAGGGCGGCATCTGGGAATTAGCGGATCCGGTAGTTAGTCCTGCATATACAAAAGGGCTTGTCGGCACTCCAAATGAGCTTAAATTAAAATATCTTTCGGACAATAAATTCAAAGACCTTTCCGGAGAAGAGCTTAAAGCCGCAATGATTAAAGAGATTAAGGAAAAAGATTCAAATTTGAAGGGCACAATGGCAACCCAGGGTACAACACCGCGCCAGCTTACCGACCTTCTTGGTTCTCTTTCTGATTTAACTTCAGGTTCAGGCGATAAAGGAACGCCGGTAATTCTTATTCAGAATTATTTCAGTAATTATGCAAATCAATAAAACTATTTGTGCATAATTCTTGAAAATTGAAGCCGTACATAATGCTTTGTGTACGGCTTTTTTGTTCGGTTAAGGGCTTAGGCGAAGCAAAGTTGATTTAGGCAGAGTTTCTGTATTGAAAATTGATGAGCAAACCTCTTGAAATAAAATAAAACTTCTCTATAATGTTGAGCAGATAACAGCAAAAACTAGAAAATTTTTACTAACCCAAAAGATGCGGCGTAGAAAATCTGGCGGTCTGATGGGAAAGGGGAATTAATTATGGAAACTACTGAAACAAAAGTAGCTTTAATCGGCATTGCAGTTTCTAACTTAGATGCTGTGGAAAAGCTTAACCAACTTCTTCATGAATACGGTGACTATATAATCGGCCGTATGGGAATTCCTTACAAAAAAGAAAATATCTCTTTAATAAGTGTTGCAATTGATGCGCCGCAGGACAAGATTAATGCATTGAGCGGTAAGCTTGGTGCAATTGACGGCATCAGCGCAAAAACTGTTTTTCCGAATAAATAACACTATTAAAGTATGATAAATTTACACATTTATTCAGAATCTCATCTTTTAATTTTTTTTCTCATTACAAAGAATTGCGGCCAAAGTTTACAGAACAGGTCCGTAGATTCAAGTAACAGCATTTTAGAAATGATGCTTGAAATGGAAAAATAAAATATAGAATTCCCTGACTATGGGATTTGAAGAATTAATACAATGCGATCCTATAATGCTTTGACAAGTTTATGGACCGCAATATGGAGGAAAACATGAGCTACAATGTAATGTCTAGTAAAGCAGAGGATTTCATTAATGATGAAGAAATCCTTGAAACACTTGATTATGCTGAAAAACACAAAACAGACGAAAAGTTGATTAACACAATTCTGGAAGAGGCTGCAAAATGCAATGGACTTAATCACCGCGAGGCTGCTGTTTTATTAGCCTGTGAGGTTCCTGAATTAAATCAGAAAATCGAAAATCTTGCAAAAGAAATCAAGCTTAAGTTTTACGGCAACCGTATTGTTTTATTTGCACCGCTTTATCTTTCGAATTACTGTATAAACGGCTGTACTTATTGTCCTTATCATGGAACTAACCGCCACATTACCCGTAAAAAGCTTTCTCAGGAAGAAATCCGCGCCGAAGTTATTGCGTTGCAGAATATGGGACATAAGCGTCTTGCAATTGAAGCAGGCGAAGACCCTAAAAACAATCCTATTGAATATATCATAGACTCTATCAAAACAATTTATTCCATCAAGCACAAAAACGGTGCCATCCGTCGTGTAAACGTAAATATTGCAGCCACAACTGTAGAAAACTACACACGGCTAAAAAATGCTGAAATTGGAACATACATTCTTTTCCAGGAAACCTATAACAAAAAGCGCTATGAGCAGCTTCACCCGACAGGCCCAAAGTCTGACTATGCTTATCACACAGAAGCAATGGACCGCGCAATGGACGGAGGTATCGACGATGTTGGCTGTGGTGTTCTTTACGGTCTTGGCACCTACAAATATGAGTTTGTAGGCCAGCTTATGCATGCAGAGCATCTTGAAGCAGCAAAGGGCTGTGGTCCGCACACTATTTCTGTTCCAAGGCTCAGGGCTGCAGACGGTGTAGATCCTTCGCTTTTTCCGGATGCAATTGATGATGAAACTTTTGCAAAAATTGTTGCCTGTATCCGTATTGCAGTTCCTTATACCGGCATGATTGTTTCTACCCGCGAGTCGCAGAAAAGCCGCGAAAGAGTTCTTGCTCTTGGTGTCAGCCAGATTAGTGGTGGCAGCCGCACAAGTGTCGGCGGCTACTGCGAAGAAGAGCGCCCGGAAGATACTGCCCAGTTTGATGTAAGCGACCGCCGTTCTCTTGATGAAGTTATTAACTGGCTTA
>CAMJMF010000196.1 GCA_946406925.1 uncultured Spirochaetales bacterium
TAAATCCCAGAAGCCGTCAGCCGGATGGAATATAACATAAAAAGCGTAGCGCAGAGTCTCAAAAAAATGGTCGTAGGTTTCTTTCTGACCAAGTTTTCGTATTCGTCTAGTTACAAAGTTCATTCAGTCTCAAGCTCCTTTTTAATTTTTGAAATTCTTTTTATAGCAAAGCAGACAACCAATAATGCGGCGCCAAAAAACACAACATAGCCGACATTCTTTTCAACAACTTCTTTACGGTAATACATAAAAGCTTTTGAATAGTCTTTTCTGTCGTGCTTCAACTTAAAATAAGTCATTGCTTCTTTATAGCGTTCCTGGCGCACCAAAGCTTTTCCAAGCCCGATATAGGCAAGATCATAGTTTCCGTTCAAATCAAGCACTTTCTGCCATGTAACAGCAGCTTCATCGTATTCGCCGCTTGCGTACTGCTCGGTTGCGTCATAAATGAGGTTGCCGAATTCGGTTGGTGTATAAACTGTAAGCGCACAGCTCTGCGAGTCAAGAATGAACAAATCTCTGCCGCAATGCTCTACTGCTGTAGGAGTTCTAAAATAACCTTCGATGTTTCCTTTTCCGCCGAATGCAAAAAGCAGATAGCCCTGATTGTTATAGCCGAAAAGTCTTCCGCGGTTTTCGTCAATTGCAATATAAACTTCGTTATCAAGAACAGTTATATCTGCAAATTTTGAAGCACCTCTGATACCGGCGGCATTGCCCCAGTTCAAATCTCCGATTGGAGGAACAGTGGCATTTTTTACAAGAATATCTTCTCCAAGCGCGTTCAAACGGCGGATTGGTTTTGCCTTGTCAGAGAGCAAATCCCATTCCTGAAAGGTTTTTACTGTTGCAAAGACAAAGCCTTCAGAATCAATATAGGCATTTGAATATTCAGTCGGAACAAATGACTCCATCTGTTCACGCTGCTTTCTTGTAGAGAACAGTTTCCATACATAATCAGTCCAATTGAAAACTACCTTGCTTGCACCGTAAAAGCCTGTGAAACTACCGTCGTATTCATATTTGATAAAGCCTTTGTTTACGTTTTTAGCAAGAACATAAGGTCTGCCCTTGTCGTCGGCAATTACTTTTTCAGGCAGGAACGACTTACCCTTGTCGTAAGTCGGGTGATCAGGCTCAATAAAAGTGAGCAGAAGATTCAAATTCTCATCAAGCTTTAAAACCCTGCCGTTATTTGTGTCGGCAATAAAGATTGTTCCGTCTTTGTTCACAAAAATGTCACTTGGGCTTGAAAAAGTTGTAATCATGTTCGGATCATCAGAATAAAAATGATCTATTACACGCACAAATGACAAAGTTTTGTTTTCATTGTATAAAAGTTCTATTATACGGTTGTTGCCTGAATCTACAATGAAAACACGCTGGTCTATACAGAACAAACCCGCAGGATTTTTCAGCATTGTATCAAGACCAAGGCTGCTTCCATACAAAACGCTTGAAACGCGGTATGCGTCAGGCGAATGTTCTATATAGTTCCAATAGTCGTAAATATAGTTGTCGTTCTTGGCAAAACCGGCTGCAGCACACAAAAAGAACGCAATGCAAATCAATAAATGTTTTTTCATAATTTAGTCCTTTAAGCCCGATGTAGCCATTGTCTCAAGAATCTGGCTCTGCGAGAATATAAAGAAAATAATCGGAACAGCAAGCGTTACAACCGTAACAGCTGCACCCGGTCCCTGTCTTGCAATACCGCCGAGCAGAATCTGCTGAAGCGCATAGGCGAGCATCTTTTTATTCTCAGAATAAATAACGCTTGCCTGCTGGTTATTCCACAATCCCTGAATAGAGAAAATTGAAATTGTAAGCCATGCAGGTTTTACGTTCGGCATAACAAGGTTCATAAAGATTTTCCATTCATGCGCGCCATCAATTTTGGCAGCCTCAATGATCGCCATCGGAAAACCTTCCATAAATTGCTTCATAAGGAACAAACCCATTGGCGCAACAAAAGCCGGAAGTATAATAGCCCAGTAAGTATCAACAATATGAAGCCGGCACATAATTATGTAGTTCGGAATGAAAGTTACATAACCGACAAACATGAGCGCTACAACAACAATTCTGAAGAATGCATCTCCGAGCGGAAATCTATACTTTGCAAGAACATAAGCCGCCATAGAAGCAATAATTACATGTCCGACTGTTCCAACAACAGTTACAAAAAGCGTATTGAAGATATAGCGTGAAAAAGGAACCCATGACTGGCTCATAATTACGAACAAATCTGAGAAGTTGTCTGTCGTAGGGTTTCTTGGGAATACTGTCGGCGGAAATTTTAACAATTCGTCTAATGGTTTAAAAGACTGACAGATTGAGTAAATCATCGGGAAAACCATTATGAATGCAAATAAAAATACGACTGAATAAACGCCGATGTCTCCGCCTAAAGAACGGTTTGGCTTTCGTCTTTTTATCTTATAGTGATGAATAACTGGTGCTGATTCTGCTGCATAACTTTTACTCATGTATAAACTCCTTACTTACCAACTCTGTTCAATATGGCCTGGAAAAGTTTTTTGCAAAGAAGCATTGCAAGAACCAGAACAGTCGCAATTGCAGACGCATAACCCATTTCAAAGCGCGAGAATGCATAGTCAAACAAGTGCGTAACAACAGTACGTGCCGCATAGTCGGTACTTGGATAACCGGCAAGGGCGCGTGGAACATCACAGACGTTAAAAGCCTGTGTAATAGACATAACAGCACCAAAAAGCAGCATAGGCTTCATGCTCGGCAAAGTGATAAACCACAATTCCTGCCAGCGGTTCTGAATACCGTCGATATAGCCTGCCTCATACATAGACTGGTCAATGCCTTTCAAGCCTGCAACAAACGAAAGAAAGCCTGTACCAAGACTCATCCACAGACAAATTGGAATGATAACCTTCATCATGTTGGCCGGATCTGTAAAGAAGTAGATTGGCTGAGAGATAAAGCCCCATTTTATAAGCCAGCCGTTTACCCAACCTGTAGCATCATCTCGGAAAATAGTACCAAAGATTAAGTAAGCATTTCCTGCAATAGAAGGTGCATAACAGAAAAGCACAACAACAGCGCGCACCCACTTAGGCAGCTCGTTGATAAGCCATGCAAAAATGAATGCCATTATATAGCCTACAACACCTACAATCATTGCAATAAGAAATGTGTTCTTAACTGCAATCTGGAAAACTTCATCCTGAAGGAACAGGTTAATATAATTCCTTAAGCCTATAAATTCAGGTTTTTCAAGCATATTAAAGTTTGTAAAACCGTAATATATTGAATTTATAATTGGCAGAATTACAAATATGAAAAACAAAAGTGCATACGGCAGCAAAAACAGATAACAGAATTTCATAACTTTGGCGTTGTGCCATGCGTCAGAAAGCTGGAGTAATCTTTTTTCTTTATATTTCTTCCAAAAATCGCTCATGATTATTCCTCCACCGGCAGATTGAATTCCTGCCGTTTTCTAATCAGCTCGTCATTAATCTTTCTTGAATAATCAATAATAACTTCGCGCGGATCGTCTTTTTCGTTAATTACCTTACGCAGAGCGTTTACCATGTGGCGGTTTGTGTAATAACTTCCAGGAATTTCTGGAATACCATGAGAGTCCTCTATTGATTTGAGCAGAACTCTTATCTGTGCAGAATTCCATGAAAGCTGTTTTAATGCCTCAATATTTGCCGTCTGGTAACGCGAAGAAGTACCAAGCAGAGCTTCCATTTCACGGCCGAAGCGGACCTGTGTTTCAGTTGAAACCCACCATTTCATAAATTCCCAAGAATCTTTACGGCGCTCAACTTCTTTAGCAGGCGGATTATCTCTTTCTGACGGTTTTGCTTTGTTTATCATCATACAGCATACACCGTCAGCCATTGTGGCACGGTCAATATATTCATTGCCGTTCTCGTCCTGCTTTAATGTACCAGGCAGATAGGTAAAATCCCAAAGTCCGCGGATTTCAGGTGCAGAAACAACAAGCGTATTATAAGCATTATAATTTGCAATACCCAGAGGCATTTCGCCTGAACGGAAACGGCTTACAAAGTCATAGATAGTCGGCAGACCGTAGCTGTTAAACAGACTTGTATAAGTCTTGAATGCGCTAACACCGGTCTCACTGTCAATAAGTGTTTTTGTTCCTTTGTCGTTGTAAATCTGTCCGCCGTTCTGATAAACAAGCGAATAAAAGCCGGTCATATCAGGAAACTGAATATTAGGATACGGAATAGCAACATTCAGGTTATTTCCCTGCAAAGTCGGAAGAAGCGTAACCAAATCATCCCAAGTATCAGGAACTTTAATACCTAACTGCTCAAAAATGTCTTTGCGGTAGAACATAAGGTTAAAAGTTACTGTCTCAGGCAGAGCATAAAGACCGCCGTCATATTCATAAGCTTCAAAAGCACTATGAGGGAACTGCTTAAGCACCTCTTTAGCACCGTCAAACTGCATCAAATCAACGTTTGCATGACGCAGCGCATAATCTACAGGCTTTGAACGGTCAATCGAAATAATAACATCAGGACCGTTTCCGGCGGCAACAGCAGGCAGCAAGGCATCAACATTAATAAGCTTAACGTTAACTTTTACACCTGTTTTCGGCGAGAAGCTGTCGTCGACCATGTTTTTAAGAATTGTACTCTGGTCACGTCCTGTAACAATCCAGACATCAATTAAGTGCTCGGCGTTCTCGTCGTAGACATCACCAAGCATGGTGGCATCTACAAAGAACGATGTAAAGAACGAAGCTGTCTCGTGCCCTACTTTGTTGGCAAAATTAGCTTTTGGCGCAGCAGGCTTAATACCATCACACACAGCATCAACCTGAATAAAGTCAACATCGAGCTTAGATTCTGTCATGCTTAAAAGTGAAGAACCC
>CAMJMF010000197.1 GCA_946406925.1 uncultured Spirochaetales bacterium
TACTCCCATTACTTTAGAATAATACACGAAGG
Source organism: uncultured Spirochaetales bacterium (assembly GCA_946406925.1). Taxonomy (GTDB): domain Bacteria; phylum Spirochaetota; class Spirochaetia; order Treponematales; family Treponemataceae; genus UBA1240. The sequence continues at coordinate 33 of CAMJMF010000197.1, forward strand.
TTTCCGTATATTTGTTTATGATCACCAACGTCAATTGGAATTATTTTATCATCTTCGATTTGAAAATCTATGGAAATTCTGTACTGCATATTAATTGAAACTGAAAACAGTTCAGAAAATTTATGAAGCCTGAGGGAAGGATGATATGGATTGAGCTCCATAAGTTTCAGAGTTTTTTCATATTGATTTTTAAGATCAGGATGCTTCTTTAGAAATTTTCTTGCCCGTTCTTCATAGGAATCGGTGAAAATAAGCTTATACATCAGAAATCCTGTTCATATGTGCATCAACACCGTCTGTATGGAAACGCCCTTGGGCTATATCGCTTTTTGACTGTAAAATAGCGGCTTCAAGTTCAAGTTCTCTCATCCGATTATAGTCTTCAATTTTGAGAATTATGTACTTTTCTTTGCCATGAACGGTAATGACTGCACCGTCATTTTCTTTAACAACGGAATCAATCAGCGTTACACCTTTTACCTTCAAGTCGTTAGCCGTAATTGTCATTTCCATACAATACCTCTCGTATGATAAATAATACTATTATTAGCACTATTTAGCAAGGTTTGGCGTTTTTCTTTAGTCCAAATTATCCAGGGCATCAACTGCTTTTAGCACAGCCTTTGAATTTGAAGAAATAACATTATAGTCTTTGGCATTGATCTGGTTCTTTAATTCAGCGATCGGATCAATTTTCATAAGCTTCATCATGGCAATAGAGTCTTCGTCCAGCTCACTCTCAGCTTTTAGAACCGCGGCACACTGTAGAATCGTTGCATATTTATCGATGGGATTCGGGCCGGAAATTCCATTTTTCTCAAGTACTTTCTCTACAGCGTCTTTTTCGGCCAGGGCTTCTGAATATGTATTGTCTTCATCAATACCGAGCTTATCAAGTTCCTTTTGAATGGAAACGCAGTTTTTAGCCCAGTTCTTTACGTCACTGTCTTTAAGATTTACCGACGGAACATTCTGGGCAAACAACATGGCAGAAACAAAAACTGCCGCAACAAAAGCAATAAGTTTTTTCATATCTTACCTCTTGTAAAGAAGTATAACACAGTTTTCTGTAAACTCAATTAAAACTCTTGACTATTATTACAGAAATTCAGTATTATTAAATAAATACGGCAAAGAGGTCGTAGATAGAATTTCACATTACGGTGAAGTTGTGTCTACGGCCTCTTTTGTTTTTAGAAATAATCTCAAAGTCGGCAATGGGGCCGCATGTGCAGAATAGCTGTTTCTGTGCGTGCGGCTTTTTGCGTTTTTGGAGCGAAAGAATATGAATACTTTGTATGAACCATCGTTTGAACATGACGCCTGTGGAATTGGCGCAGTTGTAAACATTGACGGAAGCAGATCGCATAAAATCGTTGATAATGCGCTGAGTATTGTTGAAAAACTTGAACACCGCGCGGGCAAAGATGCAAGCGGCGAAACCGGTGACGGTGTTGGAATTCTTTTGCAGATTTCACACGATTTCTTTAAGAAAGCCGCCGCTGATTTGGTCGGTTCTCTCGGTGAACGCGATTACGGAATCGGTCAGATTTTCTTTCCGGGAGACAGCGCTGAATGCAAAGCTGAAAAGGCGCACTTTGAAAAATGCGTTACTGACAGCGGCTTAAAGTTTTTGGGCTGGCGCGAAGTTCCAATTGCTGCCGACGTTCTCGGCAAAAAAGCGCGCGACTGCATGCCGAGCATCTGGCAGGCATTTATTGCACGCCCTGAAAAAACAGAAAAAGGGCTTGAGTTTGACAAGCTTCTTTATACAGCCCGCCTTGCATTTGAAAAAACAGACAATCACAAAACTTACATCTGTTCACTTTCAAGCCGCACAATCGTTTACAAGGGAATGTTCCTCGTTCACGAGCTGCGCACTTTCTACAAAGATCTTCAGTCTAAAGAATATGTTTCAAGCCTCGCGCTCGTTCATTCAAGATTCAGTACAAACACAAACCCAAGCTGGCAGCGCGCGCACCCGAACCGCTTTATTGCACACAACGGCGAAATCAACACAATACGCGGAAACGTAGACCGAATGCTTGCGCGTGACGGCGAAGTTGATACAACAGGTTCAGACTCTGCAATGCTGGACAATACGCTTGAATATTTTGTAATGAACGGAATGCCGCTGCCGCTCGCAGTTATGATTTGTATTCCTGAACCATGGAAGCACGACGACAGCCTTACACAGGAAAAGCGCGATTTCTACCATTACTGGGCAACAATGATGGAGCCTTGGGACGGCCCGGCTGCAATTCTTTATAGTGACGGTGATGTGCTTGGTGCAACACTCGACAGAAACGGTCTGCGCCCGAGCCGATATTTTATTACAAAAGACAATATGCTTGTGCTTTCAAGCGAAGTAGGCGTTCTTGATATTCCTGAAAGCCAGATTGTAAAAAAATCGCGCCTCATGCCGGGACGCATGCTGCTTGTTGACACAACCCAGAAAAGATTGATTACTGACAAAGAATTAAAAGAAACTTATGCAACCAAAAATCCTTACGGCGAGTGGCTTGATCAGAATCTGATTCACCTTGCCGATCTTAAGATTCCGAATAAAAAGATTCCTGTTAGCACACAGGAAGAGCGCAACAGACTTTACCGCGCATTCGGATGGAACTATGAAGACTTGAACGAGATGGTTCTCCCTATGGCGAGAAACGGCATTGAACCGACCGGCTCTATGGGCGTTGATACACCGCTTGCATGTCTTTCTGACAAACATCCGCCGCTTTACACATACTTCAAGCAGCTGTTCGCTCAGGTTACAAACCCGCCTATCGACAGCCTTCGCGAAAAGATTGTAACAGACACAACAGTTTATGTTGGCAGCGACGGCGACCTTCTTCACACAAAGGGCTCAAATTGCCGCGTTCTTGAAATCAACAACCCGATTCTGACGGGAACTGACATGATAAAGATTGCCGCCCTCAATCAGCCGGGCTTGCGCGCAAAGACACTTTCTCTTTTAATCGAAATGGACAACATGAACCTTGCCGTTGCCCTCGATACGCTTTTTGCACAAATTGATTCAGCTTATGAAGACGGCTACAACATCATCATTTTGAGCGACCGCGGCGTAGACGAAAAGCATGCTGCAATTCCGTCTCTGCTTGCAGTAAGTTCAGTTGAGCAATATTTGATACGCACCAAAAAGCGCACAAAGATTTCTATTATATTGGAAAGCGGCGAAGTCCGTGACGTTCATCAGGCTGCAATGTGCCTTGGTTACGGCGCGCGTGCAATCAACCCTTATCTTGCGCAGGAAGCAATTGCCGAGCTTATCGACCAGAAGCTGTTGGACAAAGACTACCACACAGCAATCGACGACTACAACAAGGCGATTATCGGCGGCATTGTAAAGATTGCTGCAAAGATGGGCATTAGCGCCGTTCAGTCTTATCAGTCAGCACAGATTTTTGAGGCTATCGGCATTGCGCAGGACGTTGTCGAAAAGTACTTTACAAATACAGTGAGCCGCGTTGGTGGAATCGGGCTTAAAGAAATTGAAGAAGACATTGTTTACCACCACAAGCATGCATGGAACGACATGGGCCTGACGGTAAACACTCACCTTGACAGCGTAGGCTACCACAAGTTCCGCCGCGGCCCGAATGCAGAAGACCATCTTTATAACCCTGAAACAATTATTGCTTTGCAGGAATCTACAAGAAACGGCGATTATGCGCGTTTTAAGGAATACACAGCTCTTGTTGACGACAACAGCCGTCCGCACACACTGCGCGCAATGCTCGATTTCGATTATGAAAAAGCCGGAAACGGAATCTCGATTGACGAAGTTGAAAGCGTAGATTCAATTGTTCAGCGCTTTAAAACCGGTGCCATGTCTTACGGTTCAATTTCAGAAGAAGCACACAAGTGCATGGCAGCCGCAATGAACCACCTGCACGGAAAATCAAATTCCGGCGAAGGCGGCGAAAAGCCTGAGCGTCTTGGAACAGAATATAACAGCGCAATCAAGCAGGTTGCTTCCGGCCGTTTTGGAGTAACAGAAGAATATCTGCTCAGCGCACGCGAGATTCAGATTAAAATGGCTCAGGGCGCAAAGCCTGGCGAGGGCGGACACCTTCCGGGCAAAAAAGTTTATCCATGGATTGCAAAGACGCGGTATGCAACGCCTGGCGTTTCTCTGATTTCACCGCCGCCGCACCATGATATTTATTCTATTGAAGATTTGGCGCAGCTTATCTACGACCTTAAGAACGCAAACCGCGCCGCACGCATTTCTGTAAAGCTTGTAAGCGAAGCAGGCGTAGGCACAATTGCAGCAGGCGTTGCAAAAGCCGGTGCACAGGTAATCTTGATTTCCGGCCACGACGGCGGAACAGGTGCTGCACCGATCAGCTCGATTCATCATGCTGGTCTGCCTTGGGAACTTGGTTTGAGTGAAGCACATCAGACATTGATTCAGAACGGCTTGCGTGGCCGCGTAATTATAGAAACAGACGGCAAGCTTATGAGCGGCCGTGATGTTGCAATTGCCTGTCTGCTCGGTGCAGAAGAATTTGGTTTTGCAACAGCGCCTCTTATTACAATGGGCTGCGCGATGATGCGCGTCTGTAACCTCGACACTTGTCCGTTCGGTGTTGCAACTCAAAGTGAAAAGCTCCGTGTGCGCTTCCCCGGCAAGCCTGAATATGTAGAAAACTTTATGAAGTTCATTGCACAGGAACTCCGCGAATACATGGCGAAGCTCGGTGTCCGCTCTATCGATGAAATGTGCGGACGGACTGATTTGCTCAAGATGAAAGAAAAGCAGGGCTTCAAGCGGGCCGGTCTTATCGACTTGAGCCGTGTGCTTGCACAGGCGG
>CAMJMF010000198.1 GCA_946406925.1 uncultured Spirochaetales bacterium
CTTTCACGTGCTGTCATTTTTATCCGCTGCTCCTTTTCCTTAAGTTTTGAACAAAGGTCTGTATCGCCCTCATCAGTAAGAAAGAACTTCAGCAACTGCGACTTCTGCTGTTGTGTAACGTCTTTCCACTTTGAACAATTATAAAACACTTTATACGTTTTGTCTGCAAGCTTTACATCGTTATCTTCATTGCAAGTGTTTTCAAACGTATAGATTGGCAACCCTTGTCCAAACAAATCTTCAAGGCAGATAAAAATCACAAAGTTTTCTTTCAAGTCTGAATAAGTATGACCTTTCTGCAAATAATCTGCATCCATAATACTCTGATAATAACGGCTGCGCTGACGCAGCTCTTTGTAAAGCGTGGTTTGAATTTCAATGTCAAAATCACGATGAGTGTCGGCGGTATGCACGTCAAGGCGCACAGCTTTAGCATCTGGCGCAACCTGAATCGTCTTTTCACCTTCTGGATAAGAAAGCCTCTCTATCTTTATATCGAGAAGCGTTTCAAGTACTCTCTTGCAAAGATTCGGGTCTTCCATAATCTTTGCAAACATGAAGTTATCAGAGCAGACAAGCTCATCGAATGGTTTGAATGTTGTATCAATATTTTGCATAATTAATTTGCTCCTTTTGTTTTGAGAATCCAAATTAATATCTATGCAAAGTTTGTTTTTTTTGTACCTGATAGTGAAAAAAAATACAGATTCCTTTCAATCCTAATATTCTAAAAATTCTTACCTTGTGTATTATTGATGTTAGATTAAAAATTGATATAAAACTCGTAAGCATAAAAATACATACACAGTGCATGGAATCAGGCTCGATGTGTATGTCAAAGGCAGCAAATGTACAAGAACCTATCTTGTAGATTAATTCAGGGTTCTTAGGGGGGCTTTTCGCATTAGCTTTATTTACGAACAAAGTTCAATCTGCGAAAAGTGTCGCTTTTTGTTTGCACAAAAACCGACAGCAAATGTACAAGACTTTATTTGGTAGATTAATCGGGGGTTATTAGGGGCGCGAAGCAAGCCCCTAATCGGTGCCGGAAAAGGATGGGGTTGAAGGGGAAGGAAAAACCGTGCTTCCGAATTAAGGGTTTTGCCTTCCCCTTCAAAGTTGCGGCACTTCCAAGTGCCAAAATTATAAATTAATTTCTGCTGATTCTTTTGCGACACCTTTTAAAAGAGGCTTAATCTTCTTTATCATGGCGGTTACCTGTTCTGGGCATCTGCCGATGTAAAGCGACGGCGTCAAAAGCTTTTTCATTTCGTCTTCTGTAAGGCCGAATGATTTTTCTGCAGCAAGACGTGCAAGCAAGTCACATTCCTCGCCGTTCTTCATTTTAGCGGTAGCTTCCATTGAACAGCGTCTGATTATCTCGTGAAGTTCCTGTCTGTCACCGCCGCGTTTTACTGCTTCCATCATAAGATTTTCTGTAGCAATAAACGGAAGGTAATCGTTGCAGGTCTTTTCTACGATTTTTTCGTTTACATGAAGCCCGTCTGTTACGTTCTGTGCAAGGCGCAGAATTGCATCGCAGCAGAGGAAACCTTCAGGGAGCGAAATGCGGCGGTTTGCAGAATCATCAAGAGTGCGCTCAAGCCACTGCGTACATGCTGTCATCGGCGCATTCAAAGCGTCTGCCATCAAATAGCGTGCCAGAGAACAGATTCTCTCGCTTCTCATAGGGTTGCGCTTATAAGCCATAGCAGATGAACCAATCTGGTTTTTCTCAAACGGTTCTTCAACCTGTCTGTCGTGCTGCAAAAGGCGGATATCGTTTGCCATGCGGTAACAGCTCTGTGCAACAGAAGAAAGCGCATTAAGAATGCGGCTGTCTACCTTGCGCGGATAAGTCTGACCTTGAACGTCAAAGATTTCTGTAAAGCCAAAGTCTTTGGCAATCATCTCGTTGAGCTTCTCACATTTTTTACCGTTGCCTTCAAACAAGTCCATAAAGCTTGCTTCTGTGCCTGTTGTTCCGCGGCAACCGAGGAATTTCACGTTCTCAATTGCAAAATCAATTTCGTTCAAGTCTGAGACAAAATCTTGAAGCCAGAGACATGCGCGTTTGCCGACTGTTACAAGCTGTGCAGGCTGATAGTGTGTGTAGCCCAAAGTAGGCATAGCCTTATATTTGTCAGCAAATTCGCAGAGATTAGAAATAACCTTTAAAAGCTCGCCGCGGAGATAGCGCAAGCCGTCTCTGTAGATTACCAAATCGGCGTTATCTGTTACGTAACAGCTTGTAGCGCCAAGATGAATTATTCCGGCAGCAGAAGGTGCAACCTTTCCGTATGCATAAACATGTGCCATTACATCATGGCGCACTTCTTTTTCGCGTGCGGCAACAACATCATAATCAATGTCGGTGATGTGCTCAGAAAGCTCTTTTACCTGTTCTTTAGAAACCGGCAGCCCGAGCGCGTTCTCTGCCTTAGCCAAGGCAACCCAAAGTTTACGCCATGTCTGATATCTTGTATCAGAAGAAAAAAGCTTGAGCATGTAATCAGAGGCATAACGTGTAGATAATGGTGATTCGTATGTATCTGTCATTTAGAGTTTCCTGCCTGTAAGCTTTTCGTAACCTTCAAGATAGATTGAGATAGTCTTATCAACAACGTCCTGTGGAAGTGTCCAGTCATCATGCGGATTAGCCTTAAGCCAGTCGCGGGCAAACTGCTTGTCATAAGACGGTTCGCCATGCCCTACTTCGTACTGGTCAAGCGGCCAGAATCTTGATGAATCTGGTGTAAGCATTTCATCGCCCACAACAACTTCGCCGTTCTCATCAAGACCGAACTCAAATTTTGTGTCTGCAATGATGATGCCCTTTGTCAAAGCGTATTCTGCGCATTTTTTGTAAAGCGCAATTGAAATGTCGCGGAGCTTTGTAGCATATTCTTTGCCTTTGCCCGGAAAGCGCTTTTCAAGATAGTCAACAGACTGCTCATAAGAGATATTCTCGTCGTGGTCGCCGATTTCAGCCTTTGTAGAAGGTGTGTAAATAGGCTCAGGCAATTTCTCAGATTCTTTAAGACCGGCAGGAAGCTTAATGCCGCATACAGTCTGATTTTCCTGATAACTTTTCCAGCCTGAACCTGTAATATAGCCGCGGACAATGCACTCAACAGGAAGCATAGTAAGCTTTTTGCAGAGCATGCTGTTTCCGTTGAATTTGTCCTGTCTGAAATATTCAGGCATATCTTTTACATCAACTGAAATCATGTGGTTCTTTACAATGTCTTTTGTAAAGTCAAACCAGAATTTAGACATCTGCGTTAAAACAGTGCCTTTCTTTGTTACGATATTGTGAAGAATTACATCAAAGCAGCTTATTCTGTCTGTTGCAACCAGAATAAGGTTGTCGCCGACATCATAGATTTCTCTGACTTTTCCTTCTTTAACTGGTGAATATTCTTTCATTGTACTTTCCTTTATCTGACTATTATTGCTTCGCGTTCTGCACCAACTGAAACATATTTGATGTGGCAGCCGATTGCTTTTTCTATGAATTCAACATAATCTCTTGCTTCTTTTGGAAGGTCTTTCCAGCGACGTGCCTTTGAAATATCAGTTTTCCAGCCAGGCATATATTCTGTAACCGGCTTGCATGAATTCAAAAGAACCGGGAACGGAAAGTTGTCAATCTGTTTGCCGTCAAGCTCATAATGTGTTGTTACCGGAATTTTTTCCATGTAGCTTAGAACATCAAGCTTTGTAAGCGCAATTTCTGTTGCAGCCTGAACTTCTACACCGTAGCGTGTTGCAACTATATCAAGCGGACCAACACGGCGCGGACGGCCTGTTTTTGCGCCGTACTCGTTACCGGCTTTGCGGAGTTCTTCTGCTTCATCACCGAACATTTCGCAGACAAACGGGCCTTCGCCGACACAGGTTGAATAAGCTTTTACAACACCTATAACGTCTGTAATTTTTACAGACGGGCAGCCTGAGCCGATCGGCGCATATGCAGCGATTGTGTTTGAAGAAGTTGTATAAGGCACAATACCGTAGTCAAGGTCGCGGAGTGAGCCGAGCTGTGCCTCAAAAAGGATTGACTTTTTATCAGCCTGTGCCTTCTTTAAGAAAGCGCCTGTATCGCAGACAAAAGGCTTAATTTTTTCGCATACGTCTTTAAGCCAGGCATCGAGCTTTGCTTCTGTATAAGGCTCTGCACCGTAAACTTTTGTCAATGTAAGGTTTTTCCATTCCATTATGTCCAAAAGGTGCTGTTTCAATTCTGCCGGATAAAACAACTCGCCGGCAAGCACTGTCTTTTTCTGGTATTTATCTGAATAAAATGGCGCAATTCCCTGTTTTGTAGAGCCGTACTTTTTATCAGCAAGACGCTGCTCTTCAAGGCAGTCAAGGTCTCTGTGCCATGGAATCAAAAGCGAGGCTCTGTCGCTGATTTTGAGGTTCTGAGGAGTAATGCTTACGCCTTTGCTTTCTACGTCTTCGATTTCTTTCAAAAGGTTTTCGGGGTCTAATGCTACACCGTTTCCAAGGATATTAACTACACCATCTCTAAAGATGCCGGACGGCAATAGATGAAGTGCAAACTTGCCTTTGTCGTTGATTACAGTATGGCCGGCATTTCCGCCACCCTGAAATCTGCAAACAATATCATAGTCTTCTGTAAGAAGATCTACCATGCGACCTTTTCCTTCGTCGCCCCAGTTAATTCCGACGATTGTACCGTTTCTCATTTTTGCTACTCCAAAAAAAAAAGACAAAGACACTTAAGCTTAAACCTCAAGTTCGTCTTTGCCTTTGTGTATTCTAATCTAATTATTTTATGCGCTTTTGTCAATTATGTAGCTGTTATTCAAACCAGCACAAG
>CAMJMF010000199.1 GCA_946406925.1 uncultured Spirochaetales bacterium
CATGTTTTCCTCTCCTTTTGGTTTGGTTTATAAGCCGCTTAGTTCTTGCGCTTGTGGGGGTGGGTTTCGGTGCGTTTTATGTAGAGGGTTACGGTGCGGCTGCAGACTGCGCCCGGCAGTAGAGAGATTTTCCAGAAAAGTCCTGTTGTTGAGGCAAGATACTGCTGCTGGCTGAAATATGGATATGCATAAACACCGGCTGCGTCGCTTGAAGACAGTGTAAAGCAGCATTGTGAGAGGTTGTCTGTCATGCGCAGATAGAAAATGCCTTTTTTATTGAAAAAATCATTTTCAGGCGAAATTTGCAGAAGCAGATCGTCTGCCGAACATTCAAGAGACAGTGTTTCTGGGGCATTTGACTGCATGCAGAGGTTGTTTTCAATAACCAGATATGCGTTGAGGTTTTCTTTTGATGTGTTTATAAGCCTGTAGTCAACGCGGATTGAATCTTTGGTAAAGTGAAACTCTTTGACGATTTTAACAGAACGCTTTTTCTCAAAAAAAGCCTGTGCCTCAAGCTTAAGGTTTTTCTTCATGCGGTCATATTTCAGTTCGTTATAAGAAGCTTCATTTAAGCATGCAATGTTGTCCTGCGTCTGCCCTTTTGAAAGAAGATTAAAATCTTTGTCGTTGACCAGAAAATCAGAGAAAAGCCCGCGCCGCCGTTTGTCAGATATTGTTGCCGCAAAATTTCTCTCGCACGGAAGAATATCAAACTCGTAGATTGAGCCGCCTGTCTTTGAAAGATAGGCATCATAAAGCTTAAATTGCGCCACATACTCGCTGCTGCCGTCAAAGTTCACGTCAAATGAATTAAGCGAATCATTTATGTTAGAAACCTCTCTTACAAGCTGTTCTGCGTGAAGAAGGTTTTTATACATTTCGTTTCTGAGCTTTGTATTTGTAATGCCGCCTGAACCAAGATACCAGTAGGCAGCTCCGTTCTGGGCTTTCCACAGCTCTTCTCTTGCTGCCTTTTTTCTTACTTTGTCTCCTCTGCACTGACTTACCAACAAGCTTGTGTAAGTCATTCTTGAATAAAGATTCAGAACTTCTGGGTAAAGCAGCGTGAAATTGCGCACTGTTGTCCGCATTGTGTTTTTGTTCTGCGAACTTTTGGTATAAGCTTTTAATGCCCATGCCGAAGCCTTTTTGCTCATTCCAGACGGAATAATGGCTTTGTTAAAAGAGCCTGAGCTTTTAAGGGCTTTTCCGGGCTGTGATAATTCAATTTTATCTTTGTAAGTTGTTTCAAGCAGAGAAAAACATTCTTCAAGCCAGTTCTGCTGAACCAATTCTGAGAGTTTTTCCGCAGAAATAAAGCATGTAATTGTCGGGTTGCTTAAAGAAGACGGCGCAATTTTTATAAGCTTATCCAAAAAAGCTTCCGGTGAAATCATGTCAACTGTTTCAAAAAGCTCGTTGTGAAGCGGTATGGCAAAAATTGCTTTGCCCATGTCTTCTGTAATAGAAACTGTCAGAGCTTTTGGGTCAGACATATCTGAGGCAAAGAACGAATAATCAAGCATGACATATTCTAATGAACATGAATTCAGCGTGTTTATAAGCGAAGGATCCCAGACGCTTTCGTTTATAAAGCAGCCGTGCGGGCGTTTTTTGAAATGTTTTCTTAATGCTGTTGTTAATGCTTCAATCTGACCTGAGCGGTCTGCCGGCTGCAAAAGCGGAAAATGCGGGTTGTAATATCCGCCGCCGATTACTTCAATTTGTTTTCTGGCAAGCAGTTCCTCTATTACAAGCAGATATTCGGCATGCTGAGACTGAAGCCATTCAAGCACCTGGCCTGAAAAAAAGAAAGAGAATGGTACGTTTTCATGAGAAAATAAATATGCGGCAAGAGTTTTGTAGCCGTTTTCGTAAATGTGTGAATTTGGTATGCCCGAACCGTCTGCCGATGTCTCAGCAAAAAGCCCGAGGCAAAGAGTTATTTTTCCCATAAATCTTCCGGTTTAATTTCTTTTTGTAGACTGAGCAGTTAGTATGTTATAGCATATCTGCCAGAATTTAAAGTCTTTAGCCGGCTTTTTTTCGTAAGTTACAATGCATTCAGACGGGCAATTCTGTTTGTCTTTTTCTGTTACGGAATCTTTCTGGCAGTTCTCGCAGTTTACACAGGCTGAAGAGCAGATATCTTTCATGTGTTCGCCGCCTGTGCTTGCACACGCAACGTAATATTCCTGCTCTTTTGGAATAAGCGTAATAAGGCCGTTCGGGCATGTGTCTACGCACAAGCCGCAGCCTGAGCAGTTTGAGTTTATGACGGCTGTTCCGTTTTTAATAGAAATTGCTTCCTGCGGGCAGTGACTGACGCATGAGCCGAAACCGATGCAGCCGAATGTGCATTCTGATACAGACTGATAAATTTCCTTGAACAGGCGGCAGTCCTGAATGTCATCGTAGAAAAAGCCGCGCTTTGAGACTTTTCTTTCCGGGTTACAGCGGACAACAGCTCTTAAGTCTTTTGAGATAACAGCATTTTCCCTAGAAAAAACAATATCTTTTTCGTCATGCGAAAGAATGTCCTGCGTAACATTGATATTGCGCTCTTTCAGATAATCCGGAAGAAAGCCAAACATAGTCCAGATTGCTAAAGAGACGGCGCTTATTATAAGCAGAAAAACAAGTAATGGGACTATCATTTGAAGAACTCCTGATTAAACCAAGAAAAATGATATGCAAAGAATGCAAAAAAGATGAATGCTGCGCTGAAAAATGCAACAGCGTAATACTTAAAATCTTTTGGCGGCATAGAATTGTTGAGTCTTTTTCTGATTGCATATAAAAGCGGAAGCAGAAGAAAAACTGAAAGGAAAATGCCTGCCGAAATTGTATAAGCTTCAAGCAGTGTTATACTTTCATTTACAGCCAGCAGCATAATTGAAGCAGGTAGAAGAACTCCTGCTGAAACAGAACCTTTTACTAAATATGTAACAGAATCAATGATTTTTGATATTAGAATTACTGTTATGATAAGAATCAAAGGATAAAGTTCTGCAAATCCGCGTTTGACAAAAAACATGGATAAACCCCAGACAATCGGAAGCGAAAAAAGAATTGTCAGAAACGTTTTGATTGCTGTTGTTCCAAAATAATGAATTGTGCTTGACTTCATCAGCGCCTGCTTTAAGCCGATGCCGTAAACAAAGACAGCAGAAGAACAGAAAAGATAATAAAACAATAAAGAAAGGCTCATTTTGAAACCCTCCTTAAAATCATGAGTTTGCGGTTGATGTATGAGAACAGGGCAAAAATCAGCCCAAGAACTATAAGTGTTCCCGGTATTGTTGCAAGAAAATGCAGCGGATAAACTTCACCTACTTTGAAAAGCGTAATGACTTTGATTCCTTTTGGCGCAGGAAATGTAATTGAGCCGAAAGCAATTATGTCGCGGAGCAGAAAGAAAAGCAGAACAAGGCCAGAGAAAAGCCCTGTGCGTTTTGATGTGCGTATTATGTGCTCTACCGGTGACAGCCCCACTGTATCAAGTACATTGCCGTAAATATAAGACGAGAATGCTGTAAGATAAAGCGCAAGCCCTGAAGTAAAGGCAATTGACGGTGCATAAAGAATCAGAAGCTGTTTGTAAATGCCTGTCAATGCAACAATCGTAAATACAAGCAGGCTTGTAACCATCGGCTGAAGATTGAATTTTTCAGCAAAAATTTTTATGCCGAAACCGCCGTAAATCAGAATATTCAAAAGCAGAATTGCAACAATTCCATAAGCAAAACGCGGTGGAAACGGAATTATGATTGAAAGAGCAGCGGCTATATAAATGTAGTAGTAATTCTTAATCATTTGGCTGCTCCTTTTTCGTCTTCTGTTTCTTTTGGCGGAATAAGAGCCTGTGCCCTTTTCTGCCAGAATTCAATTATAGGTGTTGTAAGCCCGTAGCCGAAAAGCCCTGTGTCGGTATAGGTTGCGGTTTTATTCTCAAGACCGCCCATGCCAGCAAAGAATGCATCATCATCATCGAATACGTAGACTAAAGGCAGAGCGCCTGCAATGCCGTAGCCTCTGATTAGAACAGCATACGCCGGTGCAGATTTAGCGCTGTTGTTTTTTTGAAGCTCAAATACAGCGGCTGAAACTGAAAGCGGTGTCTGAACAGGGATTATTCCTTTTATTGAGTATTCTGCGCCGACATGGTCGTTCAGAACTTTTTCAGTCATCTGCTCAAGTCCGTTGTTCCAGCTTTTCCTTGAACCGTATACCATAAAGAACAGTATCAGAGAAAAGAGAATAATCACTATTGAAGAAGCGCCTGCTTCATGTATGATCTGTTTTTTATCTTTCATGCTCAAGTCTCGATTTTAATGTTAGAGATTTATAAATGTTATAACACTTATCTTCAAAAAGCTGAATTATCGGCGACACTGTGTTTACCAGAATTACTGTGAATACAGCACCAGTCGGCGATGTTCCCGCCCCGCTCATAACAAAAGCGGCAATACCTGCGAGCACGCCGTACACAATCTTTCCGGGAACGCTCATAGGTGTTGTGCCGTACCATGCAAGCATAAAAAAGCCGCAGAACAAAGTTCCGCTTGTAAGAAGAGCAAGAAGAATGTCGCCCTGTCCTGTTATTCCTGTAAAAGGTTCCAGAGAAAAAAGACGCACTAAAACAGCATAAACTGTGAAATAGCAGACCGGAATCATAA
>CAMJMF010000200.1 GCA_946406925.1 uncultured Spirochaetales bacterium
ATATGAAAGCTTTAACAGAATGTCAGCAAGAATCATTGCGTTATATCCGTGATTATACTTTAGAAAATTCCCGCCCGCCAACAATCCGTGAAGTAGCAGAACATTTTGGTGTTACGGTAAAAGCCGCGCAGGACAGAATTACTGCTCTCAGAAAAAAGCATTTTCTTGCACCAAGTGATAATTGTTCAAGGTCTCTGCGTATACTTGTTGATATAGACGAAAAAGAAAAAGAAAATTCTGAAATGGTGTCTGTGCCGCTGCTTGGAACTATTGCAGTCGGCAAGCCTTTAATTTGTGCTGATAACACAGAAGGCCGAATTTTTGTTCCAAGTTCTTTTTTGCGGAAAGATTCAGAATATTTTGCCTTAACCGTAAAAGGCGAGAGCATGAGCCAGGCGGGCATTCTTGACGGCGATACAGCTTTGATACAGCAGTGCGAGACGGCTGAAGACGGTGAAATTATTGTTGTGCTGCTTGATGATACAATAACGTTAAAGCGCTATTTTAAAGAGCCGTCGCGCATCCGCCTGCAGTCAGAAAATCCTGATTTTAAGCCTATTTATTGTCAGGATGTGCGCATTTTAGGCAGACTTTCTACTATAATTAGGATTTATTAATGGCTGTTCCTCTTTATCTGTTTACCGGACCAGAAGCGGGTGAGCGCAGTGACGCTGTAAATGAGCTTTTCAGAATGTATGAAAAAAAGCTCGGAACGGTTGAGCTTCACCTCTTTTATGCATCAGAAACAAGTGTTGCTGAAGTTGTTTCTCTGCTGATGAACGGCTCGCTTTTTGCTTCTTTCAGATTTGTTGTTCTAAATAATGCTGAAGCCGTCAAAAAGAAAGAAGACATTGAGCTTATTTCTGAGTGGCTCGCCTCTAACGACGGTAATTCTGCGCTGGTTCTGCTTTCTGATGAAATTTCAGTTGAAAAGAAACTTGAGAACCTTGTGCCAAAAGAGAACAAGAAAATCTTTTGGGAGCTTTTTCAGGACAAAAAAGAATCTTGGCTTCGTTCGTTCTTTCAGAGAAACGGCTTTAGAATTTCAGAAGATGCAATAGAAGCAGTTCTTGAGCTTTGTGAGAACGATACAGCTTCTTTAAAAAGAGAATGTGAGCGCTTTTTTGTCTGTTTTGAAAAAGACCATGTTATATCGGCTGCAGATGTTGAAAACCTTCTCTCGCATAACCGCGAAGAAAATGCTTTTACGCTTTTTGATGCAATGACGGAGCAGTGTCCGCCGGCTGAAAGGTTTGAAAATTCGCTTGATATTCTTCAGAAAATCAGATTGTCTAAAGAATCTGACGCTATAAAAATAATTGCAGGTCTGACTTACAGTTATAGAAAATTGCTGCTGTGGCTTTCTCTTGTTGAAAACGGAATTTCTGACATGTATGCGCTGAAAAGCAAAGGTTTCGGCAGTAAAAAAGTCCAGGAGCAGTTCCGCCGTGCAGCACGTTTATGGAACAATGACAATGTAACGCAGATTCTTGCTTTGCTTGCAAAAACTGATATTGCAATCCGTTCCGGCGGCTCTGCTTTTGAGGATACGCTTTTGCAGATGCTGGTTTATTCGATTGTTATAAAGAACGGCGAGCCTGTAGAAGCTTACGAAGATTCATTTAGTTTTTAGGCTGCCGTTCTTTGGCAGAAAAGTTTCAGCCTGAGTTTTACAATTCAAGCTTGTTAAGCAAATCTCTTAAAGCTGAAATTTCTTCTTTGGTCATTGTTACGCCTTTTCCCATTTTCTGGTGGTCAGGCGACCAGCTTCTTATATCATATTTTGCAGGCCTGTCGCCCCAAGATACCATGTTCAGCTCTGTTTTCCATCCGGCTTTTGATTCTGAAAGAACTCCGAATGATTCAGTGATTTTAAATGAAAAATCGTCAGCCATTTTTTACCGCCTTTTTGTTTTTTACGGAATAATGCGAAATAGACTAGCCCGAAAACTTACCGAGTTTCGGACTGGACTAATTATAGCATGTTCTGGCTATTTTTGTTAAAAAAACGGAAAATTTAGAGTGATATGCCTTTGCCGAATTTCTGAAGGAACAGGAATAATGCTGTGCTTGTTAATGCATGTGTGTATTGTCCGTGCCCCATCTTTTTGAAAGTTTCTTCAACCGGCTCGATAATGCAGTTGACAAATTCGTCTTTATCAAGGTTTTGAGAGCCTGTGTTTGTCAGATTTTCAGCCGTATAAAAGTGAATATTATTCCGCATAATTGCCGGATTTGGGTTTACTGTGCCTAAATGTGTCAGTTTTTGTGCTGAATAGCCTGTTTCTTCAAGTAATTCGCGTGCAGCACCTTTTTCAGGCTCTTCGTTGTCGTTTATTCCTCCGCCGGGAAACTCTATGCTCAGGTTTTTTGCGCCGTGCCGCCATTGTTTAACGAGCACAAAGTATTTTTTCCCGTCTTTTTCTAGCACAGGAACTGTCATGACCCAGTCTCTTGTTTCAAGTACTAAATATTCTCCGCTTTTATTTTCAGGTGATATGCTGTGTGTTTGTGTTACGTCGAAAATTCGTGTTTTGAGTAGAACGTTTTGTGATGTTTCTTGCCAAATTAGATGTTCATCTTCTGTGTGCATATGTTTTCCTTTTGACAGATCGTTTGATTGGTTTTATTCTATATTTAGCTGAAATAGAAGTAAAGCGTTTTTGTGTTTTTATGATTTTCTGTTATTTTGTAAAATCATTTTTACATATTTTACCGGGAGGTTTTTTATGGCTGTTATTACAATTTCAAGACAAGTTGCCGCATTGGGCGACGAGATTAGTGCTGTTCTTGCAGAAAAACTCGGATATAAATTCATTGACAGAAAATTTGTTGAGAGAAAGCTTATAGAATTGGGGTTTTCTGCTGAAAAGCTGAAAAAATACGACGAAAGAAAGCCGGGCTTTTTTGCTGCTCTGGCTAAAGATAGAGATGAATATCTTAATTATTTGCAGACTGCTATTTTTGAAGCCGCAAGCGAGGGCGATTGTGTCCTAATCGGAAGAGGTTCATTCATAATTCTTGAAGATGTTCCTAATAGATTCGCTGTCCGCTTGGTAGCTTCTAACCAGGTAAGGCTTGCCCGTCTTATGAAGGAATTTTCATGGAATGAGAAGCAGGCTCAGCAGCGCATTGATGAAAGCGATGCAAACAGACTTGGTTTTCATAAGAGCTTCTTCAACCTTGTGAACGAAGACCCTGCCCATTATCACATGACTTTGAATACTGCATTGATGGACATTGATGCGGCGGCAGACTGCATAGCTGATGCTGTTAAAAAGACAATTACACCGGAAAAAGAGCAGCAGGGCGCTAAAAAAATTGAAGAGCTTTTAACTTCGCAGAAAGTTGTAAATGCTTTGATTTTTGAATATAAGCTGCCTGTCAATTTTCTGCATGCTGTTATTGACGGTGACGTTCTTTCTTTGCACGGTGTTGCAGATTCAGCCGCGGTTGCAGAACAGGCGGTAAGTGCCGCCGCAAAGATGTTGCCTCAAAAAAAGGTGCGGTCATGCATAAGCATTGTTCAGGATTTTAAGCCTTATTCATAATTGATGAACCTTGTGCTTTAGAAGAGCGCGTTCTGTATGTGCCTGCTGCAGGTTCTACGGGCGCGCTTTTTGTTTTTACAGAGTTCTTTGTTTTCTTTTTACTTGATATAATTCAGAACAAATAATATATTGATTGTATGACATTGGCTAATAAATTTACACTTTCTAGAATTCTTCTTGCACCGTTATTTTTTATTATATATTTCGCACCGTCTTGGTTTGGTTTTTCTCCTTTTGTTTCTGTCTGCATTTTGATTCCATTGCTTATTTATATGGAATTTACTGACTTTCTTGACGGTTATTTTGCCAGAAAAATGAAAGAAGTCAGCGATTTCGGAAAGATTTTTGACCCGTTTGCAGATATTTTGCTGCACATGACAGTTTTTTTCTGTTTTGCACTTTCGGGCTATATGCCGCCGCTGATTTTGATTTTGATTTTCTACCGCGAATATTCGATGCTTTTTCTGCGGCTTATGGCAATTAAGGGAAGTGTTGCAATTGCGGCGCGCAAGGGCGGCAAGGCGAAAACAGTGCTTTATGTAGTTGCATGTTCTTTTTCGCTGTTTCTTGAAAGCTGTGTCCGCTGCGGTATCACTTTCCCGGAATCTGCTGCATCTGTGCTGAAAATTGTTTTGCTGGTTCTGTATATTATTGCTTTGATTGCGTGTTATGCTTCATTTATTGATTATCTGAAACATTTCAAAGATGTATTGAAAAAGCAGATCTGAGTTTGCTTTTTAGTTGTGCTGTGAATATTTTGAACTGCTTGAATTGTTTCGGGCAGTTCTTTTTTTATGTGGAAATTTGCATTTATTAATGCATTTTGTTAATAAAAAAATTGTTATTTTTGCAAATTTTCTCTTGACACTTTTTTAATTAAGGAATATATTTTTTCTCACATCAGTAATGATGCTTGAAAAAAGTTGAAAACAACAGAAAAGCTTAGAAGTTAATAAAAAATCTTTTATAGTTTTAGTTTGCTTATCTTGTGTTTAACTCACCCGCTTGAAAGGAGCGGATGGTAGAGAAATATAGCCCTGAAAGCAGAAGTTTTGGGGCAGAAAGAGATCAATGAAAATAAACAGGGAAGGGAAAGAAGACAAGTG
>CAMJMF010000201.1 GCA_946406925.1 uncultured Spirochaetales bacterium
TGGCGGAACATATTTGAGCTTTGTTACAGGAAACGTAACTGCTTTAAAAGTGCCTGCCGCTCTTAACGCAATGGAAAGCGCCGGCGTAAAGTCAAGCAGCGAAGAGGGTGAAATAATCTCTACGATTGCGATTGCGACCGCCTCCATTGTTACTACATTAATCATCGCGGCAGGCATATTCCTTTTTGTGCCGCTTCAGCCTTTGCTGTCTTCTGACAAATTAAAGCCTGCGTTTGACAACATTCTGCCGTCATTGTTCGGCGGTCTTGGCACAGTCTATATCAGCAGAAACTGGAAAGTTTCGGTTGCTCCTGTTTTGTTCATGGTTATTCTTTTTGTGGCTGTTCCGTCTCTTGCAAGTTCTGTCGGTGTGCTTGTTCCGGTTGGAATTTTGATTGCATTGGGCGCGGCAAGAATAATGTACAAAAAGGGCCTGCTCTAAAATGAATTTTACAGAAACTGAAAAACAGAAAATTGTTTCAGATATGTGCAGGATGATTCAGTGTAAGACTGTTTCTAATCTTGATGATTCACTTGTTGAGTGGAGTGAATTTGAAAAATTCCGCGCCCTGCTTAAAGAGATTTTTCCTAAAATTTATTCAGCCTGCGAATTCTATAAAGTTGGAAAAACTGGAATTGTCCATAAAATAAGCGGCACAGACAGCGGTTCATCTGACGGCTTAAAACATGCTGTTGTGCTTATGGCGCATTACGATGTTGTTCCGGCTGAAAAAGAGAAATGGTCTTTTGAACCTTTTGCAGGCGATGTTGCTGACGGCTATATCCGCGGGCGCGGTACAATGGACACAAAAGGAACTTTGTGCGCCTGTCTTGAAGCTGTTGAAGCCTCGCTGCTTTCAGGATGGAAACCTAAAAAAGACCTTTATCTCTGCTTTAGCGGCGAAGAAGAAATCAACGGCGCAACTTGCAGCGATATTGTTGCATGGTTCAAGACTAACGGCATTTCTGTTGATTTTGTGCTTGACGAAGGCGGCGCAATAGTTGAGAACATTTTCCCCGGCGTAGGCAGACGCTGCGCAATGATCGGCACAGCTGAAAAAGGTTCTGTCTACATGGACCTTGTTGTTAAAGGTAGAAGCGGCCATGCATCTGCGCCGCCAAAACATTCAGCGGTAGGGCTTGCGGGCAAAATTATCTGCCAGATTGAAAAAACACCATACAAGGCTGAATTTACTGCGCCGGTAAAGCAGCTTTTCAAAATTATGGGCGCAAACAACAGCAACCCTGCGCTCAAGTTTTTGTTCAGCAATTTATGGCTTACAAAACCGCTTATAAAGCTTATTTCTTCAAGCATGGGCGGCGAGCTGAACGCGCTGCTTCACACAACATGCGCTGTAACAATGGTTGAAGGCAGCAAGTCTTACAATGTGCTTCCGTCGCAGGCTGTTATCGGAATGAATTTCAGGCTTCTTGGAAGTGATACTGTTGAAAAAACAAAGGCAAGAATCGAAAAGATTGCGCGCAAAGCTGTAGGCAAAGAAGCTGAAATAAGCATAAAACTTGTAAGTGAGAATAATCCTTCTATTGAATCTGACGCAGACTGTGAGCAGTGGAATGTTCTTTGTAGCGCAATTCATAAGACTTGGCCGGATATTCTTGTAAGCCCTTATCTGATGATGGCTTGCAGTGATTCAAGACATTATTGCAGCATTACAGACAAAGTTTACAGATTCAGCGGCATGTTCATGTCTAAAGAAGACCGCGCAATGATTCATGGCATTGACGAAAAAATCAGCATAGAAACTCTTTTGACGACTGTGGAATTCTATAAGAATTTGCTGACCGGGCTGTAAAAGCATCTTTCAGCTCTTTTCTTAAAAATTCATTAAAAAATCAAAAAAAGCTCTAGGTGTAGCATTATTTAAGACAGGTGCGGAAATAGAATAGACATATCAACTTAACTTAAAGAGGTGAAACGATGGATATGTCTGTATTGATTATTCTTTCTCTTGTTTTGGTTTTGTATGTGCTTGTTGCAAGCCTAATCTTCTTTGCATCTAAAAACAAAGAAGAAGTAGCCGGATTGTTTTATGTACCTTTAAAAATCATACTGAAAGCTTTCGGTGCAGTCTACAACGGATTTGTCTGGTTCTTCTTTTGAACAGTAAAATTCAAGCTGCCTGAATAAATGCGCTGTTCAGTCTTGTACTGGCAGCGCATTTTCTTGACTTTGGCTGATAGCTGTGATAAATGTATTCTCAAAGATAAGCTTTATATGATAAACGAGATTTCTTATCATAAGAAAAATGACGAGATAGAGTGTGTTCATTATAAAAACTGGCACAAATCTTATCCTCCGCATACTCATACCGGGCATATTATGCTTTGCTGTGTTGAAGCCGGAAAAGTCTGCATAGTCATTGACGGAAAGAGCAGAATCTATGCTCAGGGCGACGAGTTCTCAATTCCGCCGGATGTGCTTCATGAAATTAAACCTGCTGATGAGGGCGGCTACTCAATGGCTGTAATCTGCATCCGTGTGCCTGAAGAAACAGAATTGCGCGACAGTTATCTTGCAGAGCTTAAAGATTCAATTCTTGACCGCCCTGAAAATATCTATTTAATAGAAGAAATGTCTCAGGATTCAAATATAAGCCCGTATCATATGATCCGCCAGTTCAAAAAGGCTTTTGGGCTTACACCACACCAGTTTCAGATTCAGTGCAAAGTGCGAAAAGCGCAGAAATTGCTTGAAGAAGAAAAAAGTGTCAGCGAAGTGACTTATGACGCAGGTTTTTGCGATCAAAGCCATCTCGACAGATGTTTTCATAAAATTGTCGGGCTTACACCAAAAGAATACAAAGACGCCGTCAAAAAGTGAAAGGCTTTCAAGTAAAGGCTTCTCGCATACCAAAATTTCTGCACACTGAAAGCGGCTTTTAAACATTTTGTGAATTCTATAAATACTTTTGTTCGTAGTCTTTGATTGGGAGAGGCTTGCTGTAATAATAGCCTTGAATCACTTCGCAGCCGAGCGAGCGGAGTTTTTCAATCTGGCTTTTTTGTTCAGCACCTTCAGCAAGGCATGTAAAGTTCAATTCTTTTGCAAGCGAGATTATATGCTTTATAACAGCAATGTCTTTGCTGTTTTCCCGGCTGGTTCCAACTTTATCCACAAAGCTTTTGTCAATTTTCAGCGTATCAAGCGGCATTTCTGTAAGCAGAGAAAGCGAAGAATAGCCTGTGCCGAAATCGTCCATGGAAATCTTAAAGCCTTTGTTTCTAAGGCTTTCTAGCACCTGAATCATATAAGACATGTCGTCGTAGGTTGCGCTTTCGGTCAGCTCAAAATCTATAAGTTCATGGCTTATGTTATACGAATCAACAATTTCTATGAGATGGTCTATAAGGTTTTTGTCATAAAGCTGGTTCCGTGACAAATTGACCGAGATAGGGTACAAGCCTTTGCCCTGTGTTTTCCATTTTGCAAAACACTCGCAGACTTTTCTCAAAACAAGGTCATCAATCTTTGCAATATTGCCGTCTTTTTCAAAAAACGGAATAAACCGCCCCGGCGAAAGAAATTCCTTTGATTTGTAATTCCAGCGGATAAGCGCCTCGGCTCCCTTTATTTTTTCTGTGTGAATATCAAACTTTGGCTGAAGATAAACAACAAATTCATTGTTCTGAATTGCTGTGTCAACATAAGCCTTGATGTAGTTGCCCCACAGAATATCGTTGTGCATTTTATCTGTGTATATGATTATGTCAGTTTTGTTAGTGCTGTTGCCGAGCCCCTGCGCCATTTTTCCTGCGTCAGCTACTCTGTTGCCCGAAAGCATGGCGCGCTGCATTGGCACAAGCCCGCAGCGGTAATAAATTCTGTAGTTTGAATCTTCTTCAAGATATGACAAATCCTCAAAAAACTTATTCAGCTTTTCAATAGTTTCTGCTTCAGGCATATCTTTTATAATCATTGCAAAATTGTCATTGTGGCAGCGCGCGCTGGCATAAACAAAATCCGCATCATTCATGGCTTTTACAATTTTGGAAAGCACTTTGTTTGCCGCAATGTGACCGTAAACCTCGTTAATGATTCTGAATTCTTTTACGTCAAAATGCACAAAAGCATAATCCTGAATATTTGCTTTCATCGGCATTTCAAGATAAGGCACAAGATGATTCCAGTTGCTGTGGTTTGTAATCGGATCATAAAATGCAGCTTTATACAAAGCGGTTTTGTCAAACTTTTCAACATCATCATTAATCACGTCAGAAGCTCGGTCGCTTTCAATCTTCCATTCGTAGAGCACTCTGATTTTCTTATAGCTTGAAAAAACGCCGATGACGTTTGGATTCGGGTTTATGTGCAAGTCTGAATATGCTCTGTGTGCGTCGTTATCTTTTGAGATTTTTTCAAAAAGCTCGCGGATAAAGTTTCTGCTTATTTTTGTTTCATCGTCAAATTCAACTGAATAAAAGAATGACTCTTCAAGCTCAATTGATTTAAGCGCTGAAGGGTAGTTTATTCTATTGTCGCCGCTTCTGAATTCAATGCCGATAACTTCTTTTTCAAGCTGACGGATGAAGAAAACGCCCGGATAGTCATAAGTTCCAAAAGTATTTGCGTATTCGGCTAGTTCTTCCGGTAAAGTGCCCTTAAAAAATGCTTCGAGCTTATCGCTGTC
>CAMJMF010000202.1 GCA_946406925.1 uncultured Spirochaetales bacterium
GGCACTAAATCTCTGTTAGAAACAACTGAAAGCGGCACAGAAAATATGCGTGTTTCCATTATGTTTCCCTGATAGGTGAAATACAACAGAACAGAGATTATGAGACAAACAATTTTAATCTGCCAGTTATGCGTTACTTTTTCAATTAACTGAATTTTTTTCATAACGCTCGTCCTTAGAAGAATTTGTTTCTGATTTCAAGTCTAATTCAGCTTCAAGGGTTGAATATAACACATCCATTGGCAGGTCATAATAAAGCTTTGAATCGTAGGCAAGACTGATTGCACCGCTCTCTTCTGAAACAACAAGAACAACTGCGTCTGTCTGCTCGCTCATGCCGAGCGCGGCGCGGTGTCTTGTACCGAATGTTTTTCTAATATTCTGCTGCTCAGACAACGGCAGAAAGCAGCCCGCTGCAATAACTTTTCCGTCCTGAACAAGAACCGCACCGTCATGCATAGGCGTATCGTGCCCAAAAATTGTAATCAGCAGGCTTGAAGATAATTCGGCATTAACCCTTGTGCCTGTTTCTGCAATATCATTAAGCTCAGTGTGTCTCATGAAAACAACAAGCATACCGCGCCTCTGGCTTGAAAGCACTTCTGCCGCGGTAAGAACAGGGTCTATGTGCGAATGCTTGTTTTTCTGCATGTATGTGAAAGGTCTTACCTGACCAAGCTTTAAGAAGATTTTTCTAAGTTCCGGCTGAAAGATGATTGCAACACCAACAAGAAGACCAGGCGCGAGCATATTCAAAAGCCACAAAAGCATTGATAACTGTAATGCATTTGCAACGGCATATATTACAAGAATCAGCAATGCGCCTTTCAATAATTGAACAGCATGTGTTTTCTCGATTATTCCGTAAATCTTATAGAGAATATAAGTCAGAATAAGTATATCTATAACAGGTCTGAAATATGTTAAATAAAACTGTACCCATTGATCAAATGATGTCACACTCTATTCCTTTTAGTGTTTTCAGCATATCCGCAGTTTCTTTTACGTCGTGCACTCTGATGTATTGTGCACCATGCAGAACTGCAAGTTGATGTATTGCTAAAGAGCCGGCAAGCCTTTCTTCTGTAGGTCTGCCTGTCAATTGACCAACACATTGTTTTCTTGATGCCCCGATAAGAACAGGATATTCGCCATCAAGACTAAAATCAGATGTGTGCTTTATGATTTTGCAGTTTGTTTCAAAATCTTTTGCAAAACCTATGCCCGGATCTAATATTATCTTGTCTTTGGCGATGCCGTTCTTAATTGCAAATTCTGCACGCTCTTTTAAATATGCTGCAATCTCTTTAACTGCATCATTATAGCACACTTTTTCCATCATAACATCAGGTTTTTCTCTTTTGTGCATTAATATTACAGGCAGTTTGTTTTCAGCACAAAAAGGCGCAAGCTCAGGCGAATCTTCCATGGCAGAAATATCATTTAATATGTCTGCACCTTCTTCAAAAGCATTTTTGAAAACCTTGAATTTCCGTGTGTCAATTGAAACCGGGCAGTCTGAGTGTCTGCGGAATAACTTTAAAAAAGGAATAAGTCTGTTTATTTCTTCTTCTTCTGAAACATAAAAAGAGCCTGGGCGTGTTGATTCTGCACCTATGTCGATGATATCAACGCCGTTCTCAACCATGTCGAGGGCTTTTTTTAATGCTGCATCCAAATCAGGCGTTCTGCTTCCGGCATAAAAAGAATCCGGGGTAACGTTCAGTATTCCCATTAAGAAGATGCCGTTCTTAGGACTGATTGTTCTGTCTCTTAATTTGAGCGGAGCGGCTTCTTTGTACTGCATCATAAAGATTTTTCCTTTTCTTTTGAAACTTCAGCTGATTTGGAAATTAACAATTCTGCTTCCAGTGCAAGCTGAAAAGGTGCCAGTCCTGCGCTTTCAAGTATCTGCGAGCGTTTGCCCTGTGGAATAAAATTATCAGTGAAGCCACAGACTTTAGAGCGGATTTTTGGATAATGAACATGAATCAGCGATTCAAGAAATGTGCCGATTCCGCCAATACGGACGCCGTCTTCAACAAAAACAACGGCATCATATTGAGAGACAATGTTCAGGAAATATTCTTTATTAAGCGGTTTGAGAAATCTTAAGTTATAAATGTCGTTCGGCACGCCTTTAAGCAGCAGCTGTCTTGAAGCTTCAAGCACTTCTGGAAAAATGCCGCCTGTGCAGACAAACAGAAGCTTTGCGTCGTCTGCTGTAGAAACCATTACACCGCAGCCCTCTTTCATAGGCAGAGAAAATGCTTCCTGCTCGGTCGGGCAAGACGATTTCGGGTATCTTATTACAACGGGCTGTTTCTGTGCCAGAGCCCATTCCAAAGACAGGTTAAGCTCAGCTGCTGAAGCCGGTGCAATAAGCACCATGTTCGGAATCGGTCTGAAAAGCGAAATATCAAAAATGCCCTGATGGGTCTCACCGTCGTCAGGCACTGCGCCGGCGCGGTCTAATGCAAGAATTATCGGTGCTTTTTGCAGCGCTACATCATGAATAACCTGATCAATTGAGCGCTGCACAAATGTTGAATAGACGGCAACTACAGGTCTGATACCTGCACGTGCAAGACCGCCTGCAAAAGTTACAGCATGCTGCTCTGCAATGCCTACATCAAAGAATCTGTCAGGAAAGCGGTGTGCGAATGTTGTAAGCCCTGAACCTTTCATCATTGCGGCGGTAACAGCAACAATATCTTTGCGCTTTTCACCGAGAGAAACCATTGCATTTGAAAATGCTTCTGTAAAGCTTAATGTATCAAATTTTTCAACTGTTCCGTCTGAAATGCAGAACGGACCTACTCCATGAAATGTTGTCGGGTCGTTTTCTGCAGGGCTGTAACCTCTGCCTTTTTGGGTAACAACATGAACAACAACAGGCCTGTTGATTTTTGCAACTCTTTTTAAAACTATTTCAAGCTCAACAATACTGTGGCCGTTTAACGGACCGACGTATTCAAAGCCAAAATCGACGAACAGGTTGTTTCTGAAGATTATTCCTTTTAAGCCGCGCTTAAAACGGAAAACAAAATTTGTCAGTGCCTTATTTACAAATGGAATTCTCATTACCATGTGGTCAAAACGGTGCCTGAAAGTCTGGTATTGAGAAGTCATTGTTAATCTTGAAAGATATTTTGAAAGCGAGCCTGTGTTCTCGCTTATAGACATCTGGTTGTCGTTTAGAATAACTATAAGATTTTTTGCAAGCTGTCCTGCATGAGAAAGTGCCTCAAAAGCCATGCCGCCTGTTAATGCACCGTCTCCTATAACAGCAACAACCTTGCCGTCAATGTTCAGCAAATCTCTGCCGACAAGCAGCCCCAATGCTGAAGAAATTGACGTTGAAGAATGGCCGGAATCAAAAAAATCGTGTTCGCTTTCTGCAATTTTTGTAAAGCCCGAAATTCCGCCGGCTTTTCGTAATGTATCAAATTTTTCGTATCGTCCTGTCAAAAGTTTATGAGGATAGCACTGATGTCCTACGTCCCAGATAAAAGCATCTTTAGGGCTGTTAAAAACGCGGTGCAAGGCAATAGTTAATTCTACAACACCAAGGTTACTTGCTAAATGTCCGCCGTTTTTGCCTACAACAGAGATGATAGTGTTTCTCATTTCGCTTGCGAGTTGTTTCAGCTCTTTTATAGACAGGTTCTTTATGTCTTCAGGTGATTTTATTTGGGAAAGTAACGTTTTTGGTTCCTCTGCAAACTATTTGACTAAAAAAAAGACCGCACCCGGTTATAAAACCAAAGCGGCGGTCTCAATTGGCACAATTATAAAGGTCGTTAGCCCGAAAACTCAGGAACGGACCTTACTTGCTCTTATGCCGGTTCCGTCTAAGCTTCTTCTTTCGCTTATGGGTAGCAATCTTTTGCTTCTTTCTTTTTCTTCCGCAGGGCACAACGGCACTCCTTATTGAAAACTTGTTAAGTATTATTACAAATAAGCCTGTTTAAGTCAAGAGTAAAACATAGGTTTACGCATACTTTTTCTATAACAGGCTTTTTGTTTCACTAATTAAATTATCTGACGATGATTGTCTAGCATTCACCGCAGATTTCTGCTATGCGTCTTAAGCCTTTGAGTGTAAGCTGTTTATCTACATGCTGAAAAACAGAAGTAATCGGCTTAAGCACGCTGTTAAGACCGCCGGTTGCAACAACATGAATCTCAGATTCAGGCGTTCCGTTTTTCTTGTGCATGTCATGCTTCATATCAGCTATCAAAGATTCTACAAGGCCTTTATAGCCGAGTACAATTCCGGCTTGAATCGAATGAATTGTGTTTGTACCAAGACTTGACGGCGGTGCTTCAAGCGGAACAGACGGCAGCTGTGCTGTATTTGAGAACAAGGCTGTAACAGCTGTTCCAAGCCCCGGCGTTATGGCCACACCTTCGATTTGGCCGTCAGATGCCAGAGCCGTAAAAGTAAGCGCCGTACCAAAATCTACGACAATACAAGACTTTTTGCAGAGAAAATACGCTTCTACCGCATTACAAATCAAGTCTGTACCAATTTCATGCAGGGCTGTTTCAGGCACTTTTACAGGAAGCCTGTCATAAATTGAAGCATTT
>CAMJMF010000203.1 GCA_946406925.1 uncultured Spirochaetales bacterium
TACGAGACTTTGTACGCAGCATTGAAGACATTCTCTTTGGTTGCTGCTCCTGTAATTCCGTTTATTACAGAAAGCATCTGGCAGAATATCCGTCTTAAAGATGACGCTGCTTCAGTTCATCTAGCTGATTACCCTGTTTATAATGAATCAATGCGTGATACAGCCCTTGAATTCAAGATGGACACAGTTCAGAAAGCTGTTTCAATGGGAAGAAGCCTGAGATACCAGTATAACTTGAAGATCCGTCAGCCACTTAAGAGTGTTGAGCTTGTTACACGCGACACAGAAGAAAAGAAAGTTCTGCTCGAAATGGAAGATTCAATCCGCGAGGAATTGAACGTAAAGAAAGTTGTTTTCCACGAAAAAGAGTACGAGCTTGTTGAATACAAGGCAAAGGCAAACTTCAGAACGCTCGGCAAAGAGCTTGGTCCTCTTATGAAAGCCGCTTCTGTAAAAATTGCCGCTCTTGACGCAGACGTGATTCAGTCAATAATCGACGGTTCTGTTATTTCAATTGATGTTGAAGGCAAGAACGTTGATTTGGACACTGACAAAATCATAATTGAACGCATTGAGAAGGCAAACCTCAAGGTTTTGAACGAAGGCACATTGACTGTTGCCCTCGATACAGAAATTACAGAAGAACTTCAGCTTGAAGGTTATGCAAGAGACTTTATCCGCGGTGTACAGAACTTGAGGAAAGAGTCTGGTCTTGCTGTTACAGACCGAATTGAATTGACAGCCTCTGGTTCTGCTTCGCTTAAAAAGGCATTTGAAATGTTTGCTGACTTTATTGCAGCTGAAACTTTGGCTGTTAAGACTGTTTGGGCAGACAACCTTGCTGACGGCACAGAAATTCAAGCCGGTGAAGAAAACTGGAAAGCGGTGGTAAAACGTGCGTAAGTCAATTTTATTCACTGTAATTCTGCTTGCATTGTTGTGCAGCCTGTTTACAGGCTGTGCTTCAGGTAATAATAAGAAAGATAAGTCTGTTTCAACAGAACAGCAGAAAGTGCGTATTGCACATCCGTATGAGTTTTTCGATTTTGACAAAGACTTGTACATTACATTTCCTGTTGAAGGAAACGAAGTGCTTTTGCAGGCGCTTGTAAAGAAAATTGCCCCTGATATGAAAGATTTTGCCTTGAAGCAATTGATTGACAAGACAGACAATTTTTATCTTGCAAGCACGCTCGATTTTCTTGCTGTAGAAGGCAAAAATCCGCTTTTTCAGTTTGTCGCAACAGGCTCTTATCCGCTTTCGTATAATTCAATGCTTTTTACAAGCTCTAACGGATTCCGCGAAGTGCACGAAGAGCAGGCTGGCCGCGTTTATAACTATTACTATAATAACGCTGCCAATTTCTACATTGATATTCCGATAAGCGGCTATTGTTTTGCTGATACCGAATATTTGTCTGGCATGATTCTTGCACAGGAACGGACACGCGCCGGTGAAGTCTACAAACCGGACTGGCCAGATGCTGTTTATACAAAGCATTTTCTCTCGCAGAAAAACAAGACAATCGACTGGTATCTTGCTTCAACAGATACTGCTGTAAAAATGCTTTTAGGCGCAAACGTAAAAGTGCCTGTTGAATATGCTTACGGCTCAATGCTCCGCGTAAAAGACCAGCCGCAGGACGGCATGCTTTATTCGCTTGATGCAGTGCTTGAGCTTACAGACAAGCGGTTTGTTCGCCCGAATGTGCTTGTACTGAACAAGCTTATGCAGTCGCTTGATAAAGGTGACGCAAGCCGAAAAGACAATGTTACAGTTCAGCCCGGCAACGGCAACCAGATTGAAATCAAAAATCTTGTAATCGATTTAACAAATATTGTTAATAAATTTGACATGAAAGAAAAAAAATAATCGTGAAACCGCTTGTTAATGATGCAGGCGGTTTTTTATGTCTAATTTGCAAAGAGGAAGATGAATTATGGCAAATAAGGTTATTCTTAAGGCTGAATCACTTGACGGTTATCTTACAGAAATTGACAAGACATTCATTGAAAAGATTGATGCACTTTATTCAAAATCAGAAGAATCTTA
This sequence comes from uncultured Spirochaetales bacterium, assembly GCA_946406925.1. GTDB lineage: Bacteria > Spirochaetota > Spirochaetia > Treponematales > Treponemataceae > UBA1240. The sequence continues at coordinate 2,054 of CAMJMF010000203.1, forward strand.
TAAGATAATTTCTTCCAGTACAGACCAAGCTGTAATAGAAACAGAAAAACAGAAAGCAATTAAAAACTATAAAGAAATAAGCGGAATGATGCAGAATTTGTGTCATGAGCTTAAGCGAATAAAAATCTATTCATTTGAGACTGAAAAATCTGCACATGCCGAAGCTTCAAGAGTTATTGCCAAGCTTAGGGATATAAACACAAACCATAATGAGTTTATGTATTATATTCAGCGTGCTTATGAAATGCTCTTTAAGCTTGCTTTTATAACTCCTGCAAATGAAAATAAGAGCCATTTCTTTGTAAAAACTCCTGTTAATAAGCCTGTTCAGCAATATTCTGTTCAAGATGTGCCAGACGTAAACGATAAAATAGCAAATTCTGTAATGTGTGTTATGCTGCGAGGTGCGCTGCTGCCTTCAATGATTATGTCCAAAGAAATTGCTGATTATTCAAAAGATAATTATATTACGCCTTTTGCTTTGTTCAAAATCAAGCGCGATGATACCAAGCATGAATCTGATATGGAATATATTCTTGATTTGGATAATTCATTCTTTGATTTTAAGCAGCTTGACGGCAAAGACTTGATTTTTGCAGATCCTATGAATGCTACAGGCGGTTCTTTGGTAACAGTGGTTAAATATCTTAAGGAAAATGGCGTAAAACCAAAATCAATAAGCTTTTTCAACGTTATCTCTGCACTTAAAGGTTCAATTAGAGTTGTACGCGCGCTTGAAAACTGCACAGTCTATACTTTGTGGATGGATCCTGTGCTGAATGAATCAGCCTATATTCTGCCTGGTCTTGGTGATGCAGGCGACAGGCTCAATGGCTGTGACACTTCGGATACTCCGAGAAACATAATTCAGCTCATTGCCGATTACGGCTCTCATATAACAGACTTGTACCGGTCTCAAATAAGAGAAATTGAGCAGATTGTTTTAGGAAGACGCTGATGATAAAAGGTGCACATGCTTTTTCTTTAAACATGAAAATCTCAAAAATTTTATTGCTGCTCATTGCATTCTGCTTTTTAGCTGAAAACTGTTTTGCAATTCCTTTTCAGAAAAAGCTTAGAAAAGAAAATGAATGTGCTGAATATGCCGCAATCGCAGATGCATATTATGGCCAGAAAAATTATAAAAAAGCTTCTGAATATTATGAAAAAGCCCGGCAAGCTCCAAAATTCTATGATGCAATGACTTATAAGCTTGCATGCTCAAAGGCTTTGGGTGGAGAATATGCTGAAGCAAAAGATTTGTTCACAGAACTGCTTGCAAAAGAACCTTCAAACCGAACTTTGAGAGAGTCACTTGCTTATTCTACGGTAATGTCCGGCGAAATTGATACAGGCGCCCAATTATATGAATCTCTTGTTATAGAATATCCTGAAGACGGAAACTTATTGCGGAACTACATAAAGGTTCTGATTGCTTCAGGTCAATTGGAAAAGGCTGAACAGCAGTTAGCTGAATACGAGAAGCTCTTCAGCAAAGATGCTGATACAGAAGCTTTAAGAAACAAAATCAAAGCTAAAGCAGAAGCTCCACAAGAAGAACCTGCTTCTAATGAAGCTGAAACTTCTGAAGCTGAAGCAACCTCTGATGCAGAGTCTTCTGACAAAGAAACTGCTGCTGACACCAAAACTGAAGAAAAGACTGCCGCAGCATCATCTGAAAAACCTGAAAAGCCGGCAGATAAAAATAAAGAGCCAGAAGAAATAGAAGAAGACCTGATTCCAGATTTTACTCAAGATTTTGATTAATTATTAAGAATATCTGCTAATCTATTAATAAAGCTGTCAATAAAAAACAAACCCCGGACACTGACTGCCGGGGTTTATTCATTTAATAAGCTACATTGGCTTTGTTTGCTTTTTCCAGCTCTTCGCTTAAGAACTGCTTATAGCGCTCAGCATTTACACGGAAAGCTACAATCGGAAGTTCCGGCTCTTCGAGGGCTTTGTTTACAGCCTCAATAGATTCTTTTACAAGGCGTAAACCAGAAACAAGACGCATTGCTCTTGTAGAAATGCCGAATACAAGCTGATTAACAAGGTTGAAGCTTGAAATAACCTGCTTGAGTTCCTGATAAAGTGATTCACTAATAGAAAGAGTTTTGTTCAAATCGACATTCGGCAGAACGCAGATATAGCTGTCATCGCTGAATTCAAAAAGCAGATCTCTGAATTTGAAAGTTTCAATCAATATAGAAGCAATTTCTTTTGCGCAAGGATGATTGTGCGGAAGATTCTCAACTTTGATATTGATGATAGAAAATTCCTGTTCAGAAGAAGCCGCGCGGACTAATTCTGCATCAAGGCGTGTTTCAAGATAAGATTCCCAGCTGATGCCTGTTGCCGGAGAGAAAAGCCCCATCGGGTCAATTGTTTTTACTGATTCTCTCTGCTGAATAGGGTTGGCTGGTGTTCTGATTTTTGCTACTGGTTCCTGCTCTGGTTTATCAGAATCCATAACAGGTGTTTCTGTCTGAATGATATTTTCTTGGCTTGTAACAACTGCTTTGCTT
>CAMJMF010000204.1 GCA_946406925.1 uncultured Spirochaetales bacterium
TTGTTTGAGCCGCCGATTACGGTTCCCAGCATGTCAACAGTGTATCTTAAAACGGAATGTTTTGCAAATTATTAAAGGGAACGGAAAAACCCCTACTCAGAAGCGAGGTTTTTCCTTCCCCTTAAACCCCTTCCTTTTCCGGCACTGCCTAAGGGCTCTGCCCTTAGGAATCCCGTTTGTTCAAACAATATTGAATGAACTCCGCTTGAACAGATTAATCCGGTCATTGAGCATAGTCGAAATGACCAACAGTGTAGACTTTTGTACAAAAGCTTTCAAGTTTACGCGCAAACCGAAATCCGTCATTGCGAGTCGAAGACGAAGCAATCTAAATCATTATTGCTTTTTCATAATGCTACCGTCTTTTCAGATTGTTCTGGCATGAATTCTACCTTTACAAATTATTTATAAATAGGAATAACCATATATTGATAATGGGAATAAGTATCAATATGGTATTTTCAGTATCTCAAGATGTTTTTTTGCATATTCATTCCCATTTTCTGCAGCTTTTTTCATATAAATGATAGCGTTATCCATACTACCTATATTCTCGAAATTATATACATCTACTAAATAACAGGCATAATTCCATTGACAAGATGCATTGCCATTATCCGCGCCCAGTTTTAGCCATTCAGCAGCTTTTACCTTATCTTTTTCAACGAATTCATAATAATTTGCCAATGATACAGCAGCTTCACCATCTCCGCTTTTTGCTTTTTCTGATAATTCAATTATTTCTTTTTCATTTAATCTGAAAGAAGCATTAGGATTAATTGGTTGTTCTTTATGGTTCATCAGTAAAAAAATTATACATGATAGACCAAAAATGCAAATTATAATAATTATTAAATTTCGTTTTTTCATAATGCTACCGTTTTTTGTCTGGCTAGGGCGTCTAGGAATTTTTCCATTAATTCAAAGGATTCCGAGGTAAGACTTTCGGGGGTGTCAAAGGGGGTGTGCATAAAGCGCCATGTCATCGGCAGAAGGTCTGTATTTGCAACGGAATGATTCAGCAGTGCATTCTCAAAAGACTTGTCGCGCTGAACATTGCGCATCAAAGCTGTTGCTTCTTCGCGCGGCAGCATCGTTACGGCCACAGCCGGAATGCCAGAAGCTATAAATGCGGCGTTGTCGCTGTACGGCACCGGCGCGGTCACCCACTTTTGCGGCGAAACCTGCTGTGCAAGCTCAATCGTGCGCTCATAAAGGTCGTTGAACCGCCGCTTGAAAATCTCCGTGCCCGGCGATTTTCTGCCTGTAGTTGAAATTACAATCACGTCGCCGCGGCCGCAGCCGTCAATTGCAAGCACATCGTCATTCATTATGCCGATTTTCTTAAAGCGCGCCGCTATTCCATAAGCGCCTTGGTCTGAAACACCGCCAAGCGCGCCCATTTCTTCGCCGTCTGTAAAGAATACGCGCATGTTGTGCGCCGTCCTGAAAGTTTTAAGACGCTCCAAAAAAGCAAGCACCTGAAAAACGGCGGCGCTGTTGTCGTTTGCACCCGGCGAATTCGGGGCACGGTCATAATGAACCAGAATCGTTTTCATACGGAAACGCGGGTCATAAAATTGCGGTGGAAAATTGATATATATATGTTTTGAACCGTCAATCGGTATTAAAGAACAAGGAATGTTATGAGCTTCAAGCCAGTGCTTAAGAAAGCTGTATCTGTCTGCATCACCGGCTATAAAATCGTAAAATTCTGGTAACAAAAATGACATCAATGATTTATCGGCCGATATGCCATTTTTATCGACATTGTTTTAGTACAATGTACCGTAGCTTCTCATTCAGCACTATCATTTTCAGCCCATACCAGAAGCTTTTGCATAAAAAAAGGAACCTCAAATGAGATTCCTTTGCTGTTATTGAATTTGCTCAAAAAGCCTGGAAAAAATCTAACACTTTTTGAGCGGTTTCATTCAATAGATGTGTTCGGAAACTTCAGTTTTCCGAACAGGACTAATATTTATAAGTGTCATTGCCAAAACTGCGTGACTCGCGGTTTCCGTCATGACTGAAAGAGCGGTCGCGTCCAAAATTTCCGCGTGGTCTGTCTCTGCGCGGCTTATCTTCAGCCATATTAACGCGGATACGGCGTCCTTCTAATTCTTTGCCGCCCATGTTTTCAATAGCTGCTTCTGCCGACTGAGCTTCAGCAAATTCAACAAAGCCGAAACCTTTTGACTGACCTGTTGCTCTGTCTTTAATTACAATTGATGATAAAACTTCGCCAAATTGAGAAAAACAATTCGAAAGACCTTCATCTGTTGTTGCGTAGTTCAAATTTCCTACATAAATTTTCTGAGACATACAATTCCTCCACACACTGCTCCCGACAGTTGTGTCTGCAATTTTGCCTACGGTACTTACCGCAGCAAACCATCGTCATCTACTGGTGCTTATCATTCAAACCGAAAACAAAAAAATACTGGAAAGGAATCTTGGGTGAAAGTCAATGCAGAAAAATTCGCACTCGAATTATTCTATACCGGCTTTATGCGGAATACTTGCAGGATCTCATCATTCTGGGAAATCAAGACTTTAAGAGAACGTTGATTAAATTCAGTCTACATTGTAAAAATTGCGCTGTCAAGTTTTAGTTTTCTGCCAAACAGAACAGACTCTGCACTTCCGGGCAAAAAAAATCCTGATTAGAAGATCTCTAATCAGGATCGTATAATCAATAATTTAGAATTACTGAATTGACCAACCGCTTGTACATCTCTGATAGCTCCTTGAACCACGAGATGTATTTGCAATAACAAGATTAGTATCTGTTAGATTATACGAGAATTGAGCAGGATTACATCCGTCAGCAGAAAATCTTATATAACCATTAGCACCCTGTGTAATTTGAACATCAAAAGATCCATCAGTAGGTTCACGCTGCCATGAATTTGATCCACCAACTCGAGTAACTTCCATTGCATGTGTAGCATCCTGAAAATAAAGAGCTTTACTACCAGTATTTCCATTCAAAACCCAAAGTGCACCTGTGTTAGAAGAAGAGGGTGTAACAAAAAAACCATTCGGAAATGCCTGCGAAGATGCATAAGTAGAAGTTCCGCTAGGCTCGCCCTGATCACCACCGAAAACACCACTACCGCCGCCGCCGCCACCGCCGCCACCGCAGCTAATCATTACAACCGAAATTAAAAGGGCAGTTACAACTGATACAACACTAAACATTATTTTTTTCATATCATTATTCCTTTAATTATCACTTTATTACTGAATAACCCAGTATTACATAATTTGACGTATTAACAGAGAATATAATATCATAATACTGAATCTATAACAAGTAAAAACTAATGAATATTTCATATTAACAATATTACATTTCCGTTTTTAAAATTGAATATCTTTTCTTTTTTATGCTATACTCATCGTATGAGTTTAAGTAGTCATTCTGAAAAAAGGCAGCACATTTTTATTGTTGATGATGAAGCAACAAATTTAAAAGTTGCCGAAAATGTGCTCCGTAACTATTTTCAGCTTACACTGCTTACTTCAGGCAAAGAACTTCTACAGATAATCCGCAGAACAAAGCCGGATCTTCTGCTTCTTGACATTGAAATGCCTTCAATGAGCGGCTTTGAAGTCATAGAAAAAATTCAGCAGGACCAGCAGCTCAAGGATATTCCTGTTATTTTTCTGACTGCCAAAAATGATGTAGAAAGCGAACTCCGTGGTCTTACCCTCGGTGCCTTGGACTACATCAACAAGCCGTTTTCACCGCCCCTTCTGCTTAAACGAATTCAGCATTATCTTGCCATGGTTGAGCAGAAAAAAGAGCTTCAGGCTTTTAACAAAAACCTCAACAACATGGTCCGCGAAAAAACCGAGACAATTCTTCAGCTTCAGTATGCAATATTAAGCACAATCGCAAACCTTGTAGAATTCCGCGATGTAAACACTGGCGGTCATATTGAGCGCACACAGCATTATCTTTCTGTGCTGTTAAAAGCCATGAAAGAGCAGAAAACTTATGAAGAAGAAGTTTCAACCTGGAAGATTCCGCTCTTGATACAGTCAGCACAGCTGCATGATGTAGGCAAAATAGCCATTTCAGACACTATCTTGAAAAAAGAAGGACGACTCACGCCAGAAGAAACTGAAATAATGATGAAGCACACATCATTCGGTGCTGAAATCATAAGAAAAATCTCGATTTCAGCTTACGGCACAGAATTTCTGAATTATGCTGAAATTTTAGCCCAGCACCATCACGAAAAATGGGACGGTACAGGCTACCCGAACAAGCTTAAAGGCACAGACATTCCTCTGCCTGGTCGCATAATGGCAATTGCCGATGTTTATGACGCTCTTGTTTCGACACGTCCTTATAAAAAGCCGTTTACTCATGAAGAAGCCAGCAAAATCATTATTGACGGCAGCGGCACTCATTTTGACCCTACTTTAGTTGAAGTTTTCAAGTCTGTGGCTGATAAATTCCAAGAGGAAAAAGACACAACGCTTCTGGATTTTATTTAATCCAGAAGGCATTTTCAGACAGATTAAGCATGCAGGCAACAGACACTG
>CAMJMF010000205.1 GCA_946406925.1 uncultured Spirochaetales bacterium
ACCTTTATAGATCATAATCTTGTGGCGGAGCGACATACTGCTCACATCCTTGCCTTCCTTGATGCGGTTGCATTAAAGGATGGCAGGCCTTCTATGTCTAATAGACTTAATATAGATGATTTTTACTTCAGTTTTGGCCCTGGTATCCGTTCTTTGATTCAGCAGCTGCCGTTATCTATTTATTTGGTCAATACATTTACGATGAAGGGCGGTAAATTCAGCTGGGGTAATGGAAAAACTCCTGAATGGAAACCTATCCTTGCATTTACAATTACGAATCGCTAATAAATATATATTCTATTATGAGGAATTAATATGAGCAAAAGACTAATTTTGATTCTTACTATGCTTGTTATGTTTACAGCTTTTTCTGCAGCGCAGCAGATTACACGATTTGCTGTTGTTGATACAACTGTTGTTTATCAGACTTATTTTCGTGAATCAGCTGCTGTCAGAAACTATGAGTCTATGAAAGCTGAATTCCAGACCGAGATTGTACGCTTGACAGATGAGTTAAAAGCTTTACAGGTAAAGAAAATAGAGGCTCAGAAAGAAAATGATGCCGCTAAAGTGCAGAAACTTGAAGGCGAGATAACCAAAAAAGCTTCTTATCTGACAGAGTATACAAGAGCTAAGAATATTAAGCTTGAAGACATGAAAAAGCGCATTGAGTCATCAGATGATTTTTATGAGCTTATGTACAATACAATTGCCCGTATTGCAGAAAGTGACGGCTACAGCATGGTATTAAGCCTTCAGCAGGCAGATGCTGTTCTGTGGTACAGTACTTCTGTTGATATTACAGAAAAAGTAATTAACGAAATTTCAGCACAACGCTGATTTTCAGTATATTCTGCTGCTAACCGAGAAAAAGCTGTCCGAAGTTGGGCAGCCTTTTTTGTTTTCAACTTGTTATGCTGAAGCCTCAATCAACAGCCACGCTGCAAGGAAAGCAGATTCCGTTGTTCTAAAATCTGTTCATATTTTTTTCAGACTACACTTTTTTTGTCTTTTCCCTCAGCATAAAAATTGATATACTGAAGCCATGAGTAACGAAAAACAGCTTACACCGATGATGGTTCAATATTTGTCAATAAAAAGTAAATACCCCGATACAATATTGTTTTTCCGTTTAGGTGATTTTTATGAAATGTTCGATGAACAGGCTGTTGAAGTTTCCAGACTTTTGAATTTGACCTTGACAAAAAGAGCTTCCGTACCTATGTGCGGAATTCCTTTTCATGCTTCAAAAATATATATTGCAAGATTACTGCGCTTAGGAAAAAAAATAGCAATTTGCGAGCAGATTGCTGTACCGAATGGGCGGGGTCTTTTTGAACGGCGCGTTACAGAAATTATTACGCCGGGAACCACCTTTGAAGAAGACTATCTTGACCGCGGCTCAAACAATTTTTTAGCCTCGCTTGTTCCAGTAAAGACCGGAAAAGAAACCGTTTATGCATTTGCATGGCTTGATGTATCTACTGCTGTTTTCGAAGCCTGCTCTTGGAAAAAAGACCAGCATGCAGAAGCTGCACCCAAAAATATCAGCAGAGTTGCACCCTGCGAATTATTGCTGCCAAAAGCTTTAGAGAATGAGCCTGTAATTTCTGGGATTTTGTCTGCCATGCCGGGTACGATAGTTTCATATTATCAGGATTGGCAGTTTAATGCTGAGATTGCCTATAAAAAGCTTGTTTCTCAATTTAAGACAATTAACCTGCGTTCGTTTTCGCTTACAGAGAATTCGCCTGAAATAATACCGGCCGGTTTTTTGCTGGAATATGCAGCCAAAAATGCCGGAACAGATTTGACACATATAAGCGGCATATCTTTATACAAGGAATCTGAATACCTTAATCTTGATGAATCTTCAAGGAAAAACCTTGAGCTGACGGTAAATCTGCGCGATGGTTCAAGCCGTTTTACCTTATTTGAGGTTATTAACCACACCTGCACTCCGATGGGAAGCCGCCTGCTACGCCAGCGCATTTCTTCGCCGCTGACTGACGTAAAGCAGATAAAGCACAGACAGAATGAAGTTCAGATACTGGCAGATAATGCAACTTGTGCGGACAATCTGCGCAGAATTCTGCAGGAAACTTCTGATGTTGAACGCCTTGCAAGCCGCATCGCAATGGACAGAGCCCATGCAAAAGATCTGCTTGCATTGAAAAAAAGCCTTGAATGCTATGTTGCTATGAAAAAAGAGACAGCTAGATTCAATCTTTTTTCAAATGACACAGAGCAGGCAGAAAATGTTTCAGAAATAATCGGAAATGCAATAAAAGAAGATCCGTCAATTTTCTTGACAGAAGGAAACATGATAGCCCGCGGCTGGTCTGAAGAATTGGACCACCTTCACGATATACAGACGAATTTTTCAGCAATTTTGGATAAATATCTAGAAGAAGAAAAGCAGAGAACTGGAATTTCAAGCCTGAAAATCAGGTATAACAGACAAAACGGCTATTATATCGAAGTTACCAAATCGAATCTTGCTTCAGTTCCAGAAGATTACATAAGGAAACGTTCTTTTGTAAACGGCGAGCGCTTTACTACAGAAAAATTGGAAGAACTTGAAAATGAGCTTCTTTCATCGTCTGAAAAGATTATCGATTTAGAAAAAAGACTGTTTATTGCACTGAGAGATAAACTGAAAGAATTTGTTCAGTACTTTTTTGTCTGTGCAGAAGAGATTGCTGAGCTTGATGTTACAGCTTCTAATGCATGGTGTGCAAAGCATTTCCATTGGGTCTGCCCGGAAGTTGATGATTCTGATGCATTTCAGATAGAGCAAGGCAGACACCCTGTTGTTGAGTTTCATCTGCCGGAAGGTTCTTTTGTTCCGAATGATGTCTACCTGGATGAAAAGCCGTTCGCGCTTATTACAGGCCCGAACATGGCAGGTAAAAGCACTTTTTTGCGCCAGAATGCTTTGATAGCAGTCTTGGCGCAAACCGGCTCGTTTGTGCCGGCTGAAAAGGCACACATCGGCGTTGTTGACAAGATTTTTTGCCGCGTAGGTGCTTCTGATAACCTTGCACGCGGAGAATCCACCTTTCTTGTTGAAATGACTGAAACCGCGAATATTCTGCGCTCGGCAACATCCAAAAGCCTTGTGATTATGGACGAAGTAGGACGTGGCACTTCTACCGAAGACGGACTTTCGATTGCGTGGGCTGTCTCTGAGTTTCTGCTGAACACAATAAAGGCAAAAACGCTCTTTGCCACGCATTATCATGAACTTACAAGACTGACACATGAATCATTGCAGCTTTTGTGTCTTGAAGTGCTTGAAACTTCCGGCGAAGTCATTTTCTTAAAGCGGATAAAAGAGGGCGCTTCTGAAAACTCTTACGGTCTTCACGTAGCAAGACTTGCAGGCATTCCGCAAAAAGTTATAGACCGCGCTGAAAAGATTATCACAATTCTACAAAAGCATTCGCCTGCAACAGAAACAATAATATCTGACGATGATTCCAATATTGAACTGGCTGGCGAAAAGCTCAATTCTACTGCGTCGGCTGCAGCAGAAATACGTACAAATACAAATGCACCCGGCCTTTTCAGTGAAGAAGAGCTTGTTCTCGAAGAGATTCTGTCACTCAATATTGACGAGCTTACACCTCTTGAGGCATTAAAAAATCTTGCAAGGTGGCAGAAACAGCTTTCCGGAAAATAACCGGTGTGTCTTTGAATTTCCAATTTTTTAAATATATCTGATACAAAAAAACAAACTTTTTTTAGATATATAAAAGCATGAAAACAAACAGCTTTTATATATTCTTAATGCGTTCAGTCAAATTTCTTTATTTAATGCTTGTGGATTTTCTTTCAGACAGTTCTGAGGAAGATAAAGAAAATCTTAAAGACATTTTAATTACTCAGGAAGGAAAAGGCATATTTGAGCGGCAGAAATCACCGTATATCTGCCTGTGCTGCGGCAGGGCATTATCAGATGATTTCAGGTTCTGCACAGACTGTCTGAGCCGTCCTGTTTTCTTTGCGCTTTCATATGCAAGGCACATAACAGCCTATGGCAGCAAACAGAGGCAGTTCATAAATCACTGGAAATTCAAAAGAAACCGAATCCTTGCAATTCCTGCCGCAGAGAAAATGTTTCTGGTTTATAAAGAAAATTTCAGTGACTTAGCGGTTGTACCAGTGCCGCCAAGAAAAGAGCGGCTTGCTTCTGCCGGTTTTGACTGTGTGAATGATATGGCTTTTCTCTTAAAATGGTGTTTCAGACTAAAGGTTTTGACGCCGCTAATCCGCATAAATTCAGAAGAGCAGAAATATAAAAGCTTTGCAGGGCGGACCGACAAAAACTTAAAAAGATATGCGATGAAAAAAAACAGCAGAATCAGACAGCAGGCGGTTGTTCTAATTGACGATATAATGACAACAGGCGGCACGCTTGAAGAATGTGCCGCGCTTTTAAAATCAGCAGGCGTAAAGGAAGTATATGCACTTACATTGTTTTATGCATAAGGGCATCTCTAAAAACTCACTGCTGTGACTTTTTAGAGATTGCCGCCGAGT
>CAMJMF010000206.1 GCA_946406925.1 uncultured Spirochaetales bacterium
TCAGGCTTGCGCGAACCTTACTGGCAGAGCATTACTACAGGTCTTATGCTTTGTTTCTTTATCCTGCTTCAGAGCGTAATTCTTTCTTATAGAAAGAAAAAGCTCGGTCATAATGCGGGTTAAGATAAAGAGAAAAAACACAGGGGAAAGTGGTTTTTCTATAAAAGTTTCAAACAGCGGCAGTTTTTTGAAACTATCCGGAACTGTCTGAACCGGTTCTTCTCAGACAGTTCCTTCTTCTTCCAGATTCACTTTGTACTCGCGGGGCGAAAGCCCCGTGTTTTTTTTAAAGATATAGCTGAAATAATGCGGGTCAGAGAAACCGCATTCATAGGCAATGTCATAGCCTTTCATGTCGGTCTCGCGCATAAGACGTTTTGCGTTTTCTATGCGGACATTTGTCAGATATTCTATAAATGTGGTTTTACATTCCTGCGAAAAAATTGTGCTGAAATGATTAGGGCTTAAGCAGACCGCCTGTGCAACTGAAGAGAGCGTGGTGTTCTGGTCGGCGTAGTTTTCTTCAATAAAGCGTTTTGCCTTTAATATAACGTCTCCATATTTGCCGGTGATTTTTGAATCGCGGTATTCAAGCGCGAATGTAAGCACTTGAGAAACCTTGTTCCTGAAATCGCTCTCATTTTTAATGCCTTCATCGATAAAGCTTCGCTGAAGAATTTCAGGGTACAGCTCTTTTATATCACCGCCAAGTTTTTCAACCAGCTTTGAAACTGCAAAAATCAAGTCAACTAGAAGATAAGAGGCAAAAACACTGAACTGCTTCTGGTTGCTGCGTATCAGCGTCATTGATTCTTCGATTATTGCGGAAATATCGTTTTTGCCGGCGTATTTAAGGCGGTCAACAAGCGGGTCATTCTCTTTAAGGTCAAGCTGCGCAGAACTTGAAGCAGTCAGGCTGTCAGCGTTTGTTCCTGCCGGTTCGTCAAGGTCGTCTGAGCTGATAATTCTGTTCTGTGAGTCTTTGTTCTCTATCTCAAGAATTTGTTTTGCGTCTTCATAAGAGATTTTAAGCTGAGAAAGGTGCTCTACAGTTTTTCCGATTGCGGTGAGAACGCTGCAGTCAGCGTTTTTGGTTACAATATGCCCGATTGTCTCAGCAGCGCGGAAAGCGTTGTCATCTAATTCAGCCTGTGTGCTTCCCTTAAAGATGCAGACGAGCAGGTTAGAGTGGTGAAAAAACGACACTGCCTGGTTTATGGCTTCTGAATATGAGTTCAGAAGCGAACATGCTTCCTGCTGGTTCTGCGTGTTTCCGCTGCGGCTTTCTATACGGCTAATGAGCACTTTGTAGTAGCGCGAGATTAAGTTTATGCCAAGCTCGCCGCATTTCTGCATAACCGTATTTGTGTCAGCTGCGCCGTGAACCAAGTTATTCAAGAATTCCTTTTTGATTAAGGCTGTGCTTGATTTTAGCTCTTCTTTCAATTTTGAAATATCTGAAAGCTGTTTGCGTTCTTTGTCAATTTCAAGCGCGGCTTTCTTTAAGCTTGCAAGAAGTTCTTCGGGAGTAAACGGCTTTAAAAGATATTCTTCAATTCCAATTGAAATTGCTTTTTTAGCGTAATCAAATTCATCGTGGCCTGAAAGAATGATTATTTTAATCCATGGCTGTGTGCGCTTTATAGCTTCTGCAAGCTGGAGTCCGTCCATAAACGGCATTTTGATGTCGGTTATTAGAATGTCCGGCTTAAGTTCATGAATCATTGAGAGCGCAATCTCACCGTCTGTAGCTTCTCCAGCAAATGTAAAGCTGCTGCCTTCCCAGTCAATTTTTGAGCGGATTCCCTCGAGAACAATCGGTTCATCATCAACTGCAAATACACTATACATTTTCGCCTCCTGCGCCTGTCAAATTCTGTGAAGCCGGAATCACGAATGAAATGCGGCTTCCTTTTCCTGCTTCTGATTCAATTATAAGTCCTTCGGTTTTTTCACCGTAATAAAGACGGAGTTTTTTGTTTACGTTATAAAGTCCATAGACTGAAGTCAGTTTTTCTGAATCACTACTGCCTGCGTTTAGCTCGTTGCGTACCTGTGCCAGCCGTTCTTCTGTAAAGCCTGCGCCGTTGTCTTCAACCGCAAATCTGATTGACGTGCGCTCTTCGTCAGCATAATGAACTGTAACGGTAAGCTCGCCGCGGCCGCGCTTGTTCTTTATTCCGTGATAAATGGCATTTTCAACAAGAGGCTGCAGAATAAGCTTAATCATCTTAAGCTCCATAAGAGATTCGTCCGCATCAATTTTGTAATTCAGAATATCGGCATAGCGTATTTTCTGAATTGTCAGATAATTCTTGATGTGGTCCAGCTCCTGTGAAATTGTAATCCATTCATGGCCGCGGCTTAGCGAAATACGCAGAAAGTCAGAAAACGCCTTTGTGATTTTTACGACTTTATCGGTTTTTTCTTCTTCGGCAAGCCACACAATTGTGTCAAAAGTGTTGTACAAAAAGTGCGGCGTAATCTGTGCCTGCAAAGCCTTCATCTCGGCTTTCTGAAAATTTTTCTGCTCTTCCATGTTTTTTTTGATTAGAACATCAATCTGCTCTGTCATGGTGTTTAGATTTTCTGCAAGCCTGTCAAGTTCCTTAACGTGCGGAATATCGATTCGCGCCATGAGATCACCGTTTGCAACCTTCGTTGAGAGATTTTCCATGTCAGAAATTGGCTTCTGTATTGCGTCAGAAACGGTGATAAAACTGTTGAAAGAGATGATGACTGCAAGTATTGTTATAAGAATCTGAATAGCTGTAAGTATTATCGACGTGTTGCGCAGCGACTGGTTTGTTTCGTTTGCTGATTCAATCTCTGTTACGATAAAGTCCTGCATAATGTCTGAGAAAAGCATTGTAATAGTTCTTATTTCGTCGAGGGCAGCTTCGTTTTGGGTAACGGTGCTTCCTGCTTTCATCTGCATAATTAGCTTGTCTACGTTGCGGCGCAGTGTTGTGCTGGCTCTGTTTGCAACTTCAAGCTTGCCGCGGCTGTCTGCGTTGTTGCTCGTTAAAAGCATGAGCGAAAGACCTGTGGAAATTTCATCTAGCATCATGTTGTGGTTGCCTTTCGCAATTGCTTTTTTTCCGCAGATAATGTTCCACAGCTCATAGGGAATGTCGTTTTTGGCAATAAGGTTGATTCTGTTTGCAGTGCCTACGTTTGAAATAATCTGGCTGTACTGCTTTGTATGAATCTGCGAAACAACGACAGAATATATAGAAGGAATAAGTGTAATAAAAAGTAGCGAAATATATGTGATTAAAAGTGTGCGTCTTAAGCTTTTGTCTTTCAATTTTTGCTCCGTAGATCAGCCGAATCAGTAGCCGCGCGGCTCATAAACTGAAAAATCATCGTCTTCTGTAAAAACTGTTTCGTTGTTGTATGTAATGTGCGGAATTGTGTTGCCTTCCGCAATCTGTTTTACAAGCTCCATAAGCATCGGCCCCAGGTTCGGGTTGCATTCTACAACGCAGTTGAGTTTTCCGTCTTTAAGTGCATCAATCGATTCCTGCTCGGCATCTATGGTTATAAAGATTGTGTTTTTTGCGTTTACTTTATGAGCCTGCAGCGAGTCTAAAAAACCGAGGGTCATAGAGTCGTTGTGAGAAAAAACTGCATCAATTTTTTGACCGTCAAAATAAAGTGTGTTCGTTGTGTTTCCGTTTTCTCTTACATTATTTGCCAGAAGCACGTCGCAAATTTCTTTGCCGCGCGAACGGAGAAAATCGCCGTTTTCTGTATGTATTATCTGGAATTTCGGGTCTGTGTTTATTATTTCGCGGAAGCCTCTCGCTCTGTTCTTTACAATAGAAGAATTTTCAGTGCCTGACATTTCGAAAATTGTCACTTTTTCGGTTTTGTCACGGCATTTGCTTAAAAGAAAGCGTGCGGCGCGTCTGCCTTCTTCGACGCCGTTTTCGCCAAGAAAACCTGCATAAAGCGAAGGATCGGCATTTATCTGTCTGTCTACAAGAATAACTGGAATGCCTGCATCTTTTGCTTCCTGCAGCACGTTGTCCCAGCCGTCTTCAACAATCGGTACAAAGGCAATTACGTCAACCTGATAAACAATGAAGGAGCGGATAGCCTTCAGCTGGTTCTCCTGCTTCTGCTGTGCGTCATCATAAATAATCTGAATATCGTTTGCTTCGGCTGCCTCAAAAATAGACTGTGTATTACGTGTGCGCCATGCACTTTCTGAGCCAATCTGTGAAAAGCCTAATATAATTTTTTTTGAGCGTTCTTCTGTATCAGGCACAGCCTTTTCGCGTTTTAGCGGAATAAAAAAGATCATGATAATCACGGCAAGCGCGAAAATCGAAATTGAGAAAATCTGTATTTTTTTAATCTTTGCTTTCATAGGGGTTTTCGTAAATCGATTTACCCACATATTTTAAAGCCGAATATTTATGAAGTCAAGATTTCAGCATTTTGCGCCAGTTTTTTTTACAATTATAAGACCCGCTGCAAAACCGCCGGCATTTTTATCAT
>CAMJMF010000207.1 GCA_946406925.1 uncultured Spirochaetales bacterium
CAGCACGTGCACAAAAAGAATACATGGACTACTGCATGATAACGCAGGGCTATTATAACACCGGCAAAGAAGATGGCTACAAGCAGGGCGAAGAGCATGGCATTGCTATCGGCAAAGAAGAAGGACGCTCCGAAGCCAAGCTTGAAGCTGCGCGAAATTTGATTAATCTTGGCGTTTCACTAGACATCATCGCACAGGCACAAGGTCTTCCGCTTGAAACTGTACAGAAGCTTGCAGAAGAGCTACAAGCAAAAGCCTAATACCCCCAAAAAAAGGCACAGCATGTAATGCTTCACTGGCACATTACGCTGTGCCACACCAGCACATTATGCTGTGCGCTTTTCGCAATAGCTTTATTTACGAATGAAGATTGTTCGGCGAAATTCTTTTCACGGTAGTTTAATCTTATATTGAAGTCCGCGCGGCGAAAAGCGCCGCTTTTGCAGAGCAAAACCGGCGGCTAATGCACATCGCTGCCCTCATCAGCCCATGTACATTCCGCTGCCCAACCGCCTATGTGCAACCGCCCCAACAGCACACGCCAATATGCACCAGCGGTCCCCAAAAGTGGGTGTGCACCCGCCACACTACGCACTGCACAGCCGATATACAAACAATAACAGAAACTGGCGCTAATCAGATAATCAAGGTTCTGACAAGCTTACGGAAAAACTGTAAGAAATGTGACCATCAGGTCCATTTGCAGAAACAGAGAAAGCTCTATTAGACACAAGACTACTCAAGCTTCTTGTTGAATTGGCGTTTCCGTCGCTCACAGTTCCCATATCATCATTCCCATTAAATAGATCAGTATCCACATCAACCATTTTGGATGTATAAAAATAGAAATTGTCTGACGGAGTGTTAAGATATAACTCATGCGAAGAAGGTGTCACCAGAAGGTTTGTTTTATAAACTGCAGTATTACCATCCCAACTCTCTAAAGACACCTCAGCGCTGCTAGTTGTACGGGCTTTCAATTCACCTTGCAAATCAACTGTGTCACCGCCATCGTTATCTGTCTGGTTTGCTGTGATAGTGCCAATTGATACTTTTACAGGCTTTATTTCTACCTTTATCGGTTTCGTATCCGGTTGTACACAGAAATCACCGCTAACAGCAGCTGTAAGATCATGATTACCAAGACTAGCTGTACTAGAACCAATAATCGGTGAACCATCAAGATATGCTTGTGTTACGAGAATACCGCTTGGTTCTGCTACAAGACCGGTAACAGGCATATTCACTCGATATGATAAATAACTACATCTGTATGTATCTCGTGATACAGAAGAAGAATACAAATATATTGGTCCTGATGATGAAGTTCCTACTCCTGATATTCTGAGATTAGGCTTTACATACACAGTAACGTTTTTGGTGATTGTCTGTGCTACAGAATTGCTGCCACCAGATACATTCATCGTAATAACATGCTCTCCGTGTAGAAGATTCATAGTGTATGGATTGTCACCGTTATTCAATGTATGTGCAGTGCCATCAACAGTAAATTGCATCGTAACACCAGAAACAGAGGGCGGCTGAATTGTCATTGATACACCATTAGGATTCTGAGCATAATCATACACATAGGAATCATCTTCGCCCGCCAAAGGCGTTACACCAGTACCGGCAATGCTAAGCCCCGGCTCGCATTTGAACACAGGTGTAAGGATTTTATCTCCAGGTGCAGGCGAAACAATTCTGTTGCCGGAAACCGTATAAGTGTCTTTTCCGTCAGAAAAAGCATTTACCGTAGAATCAGCAAAACCATAGAAAGAACCTTGCAAATATTCAGAAGGAATATCAATACCTGCTGTTGTGGTAAACATACCCTCATATACTTCTTCAGTACCATCCATGATTTTGTATTTATAATCAGTATAAAATGCAAGCTTTGTATCAATACCCAGAGTTGTCTTTTGCAAAATTGCATTACGCACAGAACCATCTTGCAGTACGATATGTGCAGAGCCATATACATTATCACCAGGCTTTACAACAGGAAGTATATCTTTTTTTGTAGATGAATTAAGCCCTGTCAATCCATCTATAAAAGTATCATTTATGTATAGAGAAATATCAATATAATCAATAGGAATGAAAAATGGAGGAAATGCGGCAAACAGCGAATCTTCTTCATAATTTACAGTTTCTCCTCCGCCAAAGCCGCTCCCAGTTTGGTTGCCTTTGCCCCAGCCGCTGCCGCCGCCTCCGTTGTGGAGTGTCTGCTCTCCAGAAAAAGACACTGCACCAGCACCTCCGCCACCGCCTCCTCCTCCGCCACATGACGTAATTACTACAAATACAAAGAGACAGGCAGCTAACAAAAACAAGCTGATCTTTTTCAAAACCAATATCCTTTATCTATATAAAAATCTCTCAAAATCGATAAAAAAAATATGTAACCTTACAATAAAAGAATAATCCAAATGCGAATAATTTCAACTACACCCCGGTGTAGTTTTTCGCAAATTTGGTAAATCTGATGTAAAATTTTTCACAATTTCCAGCTCCAAAAACCGCGCCACTATACATCAGCTTTTAAGGCATAAATCTGTGCACCGACTAGCTTTTGTACAACCGCCGGGGTTCTTAGGGGCGGGCGCCCCTAAGCCGTGCCGGAAAAGGAAGGGGTTTAAGGGGAAGGGAAAACCGCGCCTCGGATTAGGGGTTTTCCTTGCCCCTTAGTATTGACAAAATCCATTTTTTATTGTATAGTGTTTCTATAAAAAGAAATTATTCAACAATAAAGTATGCCACGGAGGTTAAATATGGCAAAACAAGAGATTCCTTATAAAATCTATCTTGAAGAAAAGGAGATGCCTACTTCATGGTATAACGTACGTGCAGACATGAAGACAAAGCCTGCTCCACTTTTGAACCCTGGAACATTAAAGCCCTGCACAGCAGAAGAGCTCAGCCACGTATTCTGCGATGAGCTTGTTCAGCAGGAACTTAACAATACAGACCGTCTTATTGAAATTCCGGAAGAAATCCGCAATTTCTACAAAATGTACCGCCCTTCTCCACTTGTAAGAGCTTATTTTCTTGAGAAAAAACTCGGTACACCAGCCCACATTTATTACAAATTTGAGGGAAACAATACATCAGGCAGCCACAAGCTGAATTCTGCAATTGCCCAGGCTTATTACGCTAAAAAGCAGGGTTTAAAAGGCGTTACAACAGAAACAGGCGCAGGCCAGTGGGGAACAGCGCTTTCAATGTCATGCTCTTACTTTGACCTTGACTGTATTGTCTACATGGTAAAATGCTCATACGAGCAGAAGCCTTTCCGCCGCGAAGTAATCCGCACATACGGTGCAAAAGCAATTCCTTCTCCGTCTATGGACACAGAAGTTGGACGCAAAATCAATGCTGAATTCCCAGGCACAACAGGAAGTCTCGGCTGCGCAATCTCTGAAGCTGTAGAACATGCCGTTTCACATGAAGGCTACCGCTATGTTCTTGGTTCGGTTTTGAGCCAGGTTCTTCTGCACCAGAGCGTAATCGGTCAGGAAACACAGATTGCATTGAACAAATACGGAATCGAGCCGGACATCATCATTGGATGCGCAGGCGGCGGTTCAAACCTCGGCGGTCTCATCAGTCCGTTCATGGGTGAAAAACTCCGCGGTGAAAAAGATTATCAATTTATTGCAGTTGAACCTGCAAGCTGCCCAAGCCTTACACGCGGAAAATATCTGTACGACTTCTGCGACACCGGCAAAGTTTGTCCGATGGCAAAAATGTACACACTCGGAAGCGGCTTTATTCCGTCTGCAAACCATGCGGGCGGCTTGCGCTATCACGGCATGAGCTCAATTTTGAGTGAACTCTATGATGAAGGCTTGATGGAAGCACGCGCTGTTGAGCAGACTGAAGTTTTCAAAGCTGCTGAACTTTTTGCACGTGTTGAAGGCATTCTGCCGGCACCAGAAAGCAGCCACGCAATCAAAGTTGCAATTGATGAGGCTTTGAAATGCAAAGAAACCGGTAAAGCAAAGACTATCGTTTTCGGTCTTACAGGAACAGGCTATTTCGACTTGAAGGCTTATGAAGCATTCAATGACGGAAAAATGAGCGACTACATTCCAACAGATGCAGACCTCAAAAAAGGTTTCGACGGAATTCCACAGTTCCCTGGAAACGAACATTAATAGTACGCCGTCTTGCTTAGCCATTGGCATGCAATGACGGCTTGCTGCCCGAAAAGCAATGTCTTGTTAAATAAAAACAGGCATTGCTTTTTTTATACTTGCAATCTTGAGAATTTTAGAAAAATAATGAAATATTTGACAAAAACATGCATTATTTTGCAAAAAATTTGTTACAAGGGCTTGTATAGAAAAGAAATATCGGGTAGTTTCAATAGACGATCAAAAACAAAAACTGCCGTTGACAGATTTGGTTATCCAAGTAATGGAGAAAGTAGATGCTTGAGAAAAAGGGCACCAATCAGTATTACATTACCAGACAGGATTCCACTGAATCTAACG
>CAMJMF010000208.1 GCA_946406925.1 uncultured Spirochaetales bacterium
ATCCGGGTGCAGTTAAATATTTCAAAGAAAAGGGTTTGATGAACTAAGCAATAAAACTTAGTCGTTTTAATTCACAAGGCACATGCTGTTTTGCTTATGCGCAGAGCAGCGTGCGCCTTTATCAAGGCATCACTAAAAACTCACTGCTGTGACTTTTTAGTGATGCCGTCGAGTTGTAAATCGCTATAATGGCGCGATTTACAACATCGCATTTTCAAAGTTACCTCTAAAAACTGAAGTTTTTAGAGGTTCTTATCAGTTCAGATTATGTTGAAAAAAGTATTGTTTGTTTTTTTGCTGGTTTTTGCCGGGGTTTTGTTTTTTGCTCCGATAAAACCTGTTCTTTCTATCAGCAGTAGAAAAAATAATTCCGAAAAGTATTATATAAGCACTGCCAGAATTGAAGGCTTTGAAATTGCCTATACACATTCAGTCAATAAGGGCAGAGTGCACGATTTTTATGATATAAAAAAAAGTGAAGGGCTTCTGCTTACCGGCACACGATTTGTTTCTTATGGAGCCGGAATACCTGAGCCGGAAGAAATGCCCGGCTGCAAGTTTCTGGTTACAGAAGACGGCTACGAAATAGTGAATATCAACAGAGAACTAGACCGGCTTGTTATGGCAGTGGGCTTAATTGCAAATCATACAATTACGTTTTGGACTAATAAAGATGATAAGAATTCTGCCGGGCATAAATACAAAATGGCTGATTTATTCCCGCCGCAGACGAGCATAATTTTGGAAAAAAAGAGAGTATCTCTGCTTTCATACATATTTCATAAATTAAAGGTAATTTCTAAAAACTCACTAGCGTGACTTTTTAGAAATTACCGACGAGTTGTAAATCGCTAAAATGGCGCGATTTACAACATCGCATTTTCAAAGTTACCTCTAAAAACTGAAGTTTTTAGAGGTTCACTTAAAGGAGACATGAGTGGAAGATTTAACCCAGACACAGACTAATGATCAAGAAGTACAGCCTTCAAGCGGTCCGATTGAGAATATACTTCCTACATCAAATGAAGAAGAAATCAAAGAATTAATGCAGAATCTTGACCGTGAGCAGGCTTACCGCGAGCACAAATGCTGGCGTCAGTACATCACTGTTGTTATTTCTGTAGTATTTGTTTTTTTCCAGTTGTATGCAACTTTATCTGGAAAAATAACCGCCCAGATTCTTCGCGCAACTCACCTTGCTTTTGTTCAGCTTCTGGCGTTTCTGCTTTTTCCGGCAACAAAAAAAATGCCTAAGAATACTCTGCCGTGGTATGATGTTCTGCTTGGTCTTGCCGGTACCGCCTGCTGGATGTATATCGTTGTTAATTTTCAGGATCTTGTACGCCGTTCAGGCAACAACAATGTTATAGATATTGCAATAGCCATAATCGGCATCATCATTCTGTTTGAAAGCTGCCGCCGTATTGTCGGGCTTCCAATCATGATTATTGCAGGCTGTTTTGTGCTTTACGCGTTCTGCGGAAAAATGCTTCCGGGCTTTCTGCATCACCGCGGTTATTCGCTTCAGCGTGTTGTGTGCCATCTTTTCTATAATACAGAAGGAATTATGGGAACGCCGATCGGTGCATGTTCTACGTTTATCTTTTTGTTCATATTGTTCGGTGCTTTGCTTGAAAAAACCGGAATAGGCCACTTTTTTATTGAAGTGTGCAACTCAATAGCTGGCGGTGCTTCCGGCGGCCCTGCAAAAGTTGCTGTTCTTTCAAGTGCGCTTCTCGGTACAGTTTCGGGCAGTTCTGTTTCAAACACAGTCGGCTCGGGCAGCTTTACAATTCCAATGATGAAAAAGCTCGGCTACAAGCCTGAATTTGCCGGTGCTGTTGAGGCAACCGCTTCAACCGGCGGACAGCTTATGCCGCCGATTATGGGTGCCGCCGCATTCCTTATGGCAGAAAGCATCGGTGTTTCTTATGTTACTATCGTAAAGGCCGCCATTGTTCCGGCTATTCTCTATTTTGCAGGAATTTTTATCACAGTTCACCTTGAGGCAAAAAAGCTTGGGCTTAAAGGTTTGCCGCGTGAAGAACTGCCGAAATTCCTTCCGCTTTTCTTGAAGAAAGGCTACATGATTCTGCCTTTGTTCGTTATTGTCTATTTTCTTTGTGCCGGAAAAACTGCTGTTTTTGCAGCCTTAATGGGAATTGTTTCTTGTCTTGTTATTGGTGTAGCTGTTTCAATTGTAGACCTTGCACTTGGCAGAAAACCGACATTCGGCTCAAAAGACTTGATTGACGTTATGAGCGCCGCGGCAAGAAACATCATCAGTGTTGCAATCGCATGTGCCATGGCTGGAATTATCATCGGAATTGTTACGCTTACAGGCATAGGCTTAAAGCTTGGCGCGGGTCTTGTTTCGCTTGCACATGGAAAGCTTCTGCTTACTTTGATTTTCACGATGCTTGCTTCAATTATTCTTGGAATGGGCGCGCCGACAACAGCCAATTATCTTATTACGTCAACAATTACAGCCGGTGCGATTATTACATGTCTTTACGGCGGCGCAGATATTCAGCCTGTTATGATGCTGCCTGCCCATATGTTTGCGTTCTATTTCGGTATTATCGCCGACGTTACGCCGCCTGTAGCGCTTGCGGCTATAGCGGGTGCGGCAATTGCTAAGGGCAAACCGATGAAGACGGCTGTGAATGCCACAAAGCTTGCAATCGGTGCTTTCATCATTCCGTATATGTTCGTCTACAATCCGCAGATGCTCATGATAAATGCAACAGTGCTTTCTGTTATTTTCATTTGTCTTACGGCTTTAATCGGAATGTTCGGCATAAGCATTGCGCTTGAAGGCTACGGCTTTAGAACTGCGTCAATTATCGAGCGGCTTCTGTTTGCGACAGGCGGTTTCCTCTGCGTTATCCCTGAAACAAAAACTGATATTATTGGCTTGATTTTGATGGCAGCATTGATTGCTTATCAGCTTTTGCGCAATTCAATTGAAAAGAAGCGCGCTGCAAATTAAGCTGAAAAGTATAAAAAAAGCCCTGTTGTCATACAACGGGGCTTTTTATTTTTCATATGTCTTAATTATTTCCTGGGCAACATCAATTTTTTTGCGGCAGCTGTTCATTGCTTCTTTTTCAATATGGTGATGTGCCTGTTCTTCGCTCAAAGAAAGATTCTGCATTATCAGCAGCTTTGCGCGGTTAATAATTCGAATTTCTTCCATTTTGTTTTTGAGTTTCATTGTCTGGCTTGAAAGAATCTGAACCTTATACTGAACAGCAATCGCAATTTTTATCATGTTATAGAAATAGAACTGGTCGAACGGGCTAGAAATTGAAAGCACGCCGAATATTTCTACTTTATAGCTTATCTGGTCAAAGTATGCGGCAGGCACCAGAAGAAGAATTGTGCTGGTTGATGACGAAATATCAGTTGCAAAATCTACACCTGCGCCGTCGGCATAATCAACAATAACAATGTTGTATACCCTTTCTGAAAAACGGCGGCGTGCTTCGTTAAAATCACCGGCAATATTCAGTTCAAATATAGGCGGAATCAACATTGCACTTATCTGGGAGGAGATTTTGCTGTCTTTTGTTACAACCAAAACGCTGTGGATATCTTCTGCCATATTAGAATCCGAGCACTTCCTTTATGAAGGGGCTTGATTCTGCAATTTTTCTTGCAGAGTCAAGTGTGTCGGGCAGGGTAGCAGTCTGAATCTCCCCGCTGTAATCAGCGCCCTCTTCAGTTTTGAACAGATTTATTTTGATGTCTTCAGGCGGTTCAAGCTCGTTCTTGATTCCGTCCAGTGCGGCGTAAATCAAAAGCGTAAATACAATGTACACGTTGCATTCACTGTCCGGCGTTCTAATCTCTATACGGCTTGCGTCGTCGCTTGTTGTAGACGGCACACGGATAAATGTAGAGCGGTTTTCATAGCCCCATGCAATATAATTCGGTGCTTTATAAGAGCCCAGTCTGTTGTAAGAAGCTTCTGTGCAGTTCATGTAGTAAGTAAGCTCTTCAGCGTGCTTTAGAACACCGGCGAGAACGTTTTTCATTTTAGAATTGTCTGAACAAGAAATATTTATATGAAAACCGCTGCCGGCTTTGTCATCAAGCGGCTTCGGCGAAAAGTCTGCATAAAGTCCTGCACTTGCAGCCTGTGTGCGTACAATCCACTTGAAGGTTGCGGCATTGTCAGCGGCAGTAAGCGCGTCTGAATAATGAAAGTCAATTTCGTGCTGGCCCGGTCCCTCTTCGTGGTGGCTGGATTCCGGCTGTATACCCATTTCTTCAAGAGTAAAGCAAATTTCGCGGCGGATATTTTCACCCTTGTCTTCCGGCGCAATATCCATATAGCCTGCATTGTCAAACGGAATCTTGGTAGGCTCGCCTTTTTCATTGAGCTTGAAAAGGTAAAATTCTATTTCAGTACCAAAGCTGAATTCTACACCGAATTCATCACG
>CAMJMF010000209.1 GCA_946406925.1 uncultured Spirochaetales bacterium
AATTCATTGCTTATTTAGCTTCGATAACTTCAAGATCAAAGCAGATATAAGCATCAGGGGGAATTACACCGCCGGCTCCACTTGAACCATAAGCATATTCCGGCGGCAAAACGATTGAACGCTTTTCATTAAGTTTCATGTCCTGAACCATCATGTCAAAGCCTCTTATCATTCTGCCTGAATTTGTCATAAACGAAATAGGCTCATGGAAATCTGAATCGTCGAAAACTGTACCGTCGAGCAGATAGCCCTTGTACTTAACCTTTACAGCTTTGCCTTTGCCAATCTTGTTTCCAGCAGCATCTTTCAAAATCTTGTATCTGATTCCGCTATCCATAATTGTATAATCGCCGTAATTTTCATCAAGCTGTTTGTTCATTGCGGCTTTTGCTGCCTCAGCTTCTGCTGCCAGGCGAGTCTGAATATCTTTGTTAAGGCGGTCAAAATCAGCCTGTGTTGCAGTGAAAGCTTTTGCTTCTGCACCCTGACGGATAATCGTTACCTTTTTCATAACTTCACCCTGACGGAGATTGTTTACAATTTTCTGGCCGTCTACAACCCTACCGAAAATCGTATGCTTGCCGTCAAGCCACGGAGTAGCTGTAATTGTAATGAAGAACTGGCTTCCGTTTGTGCCAGGGCCGGCATTTGCCATAGCAAGAACGCCGCCTTTAGAAAACTTCAAAGAAGGAACAATTTCATCCGGGAAACGGTAGCCTGGACCGCCTGTGCCGTTGCCTTTCGGGTCACCGCCCTGAATCATAAAATCCTGGCCGTCGCCGTTAGCAACACTGATTACACGGTGAAACTTCAAGCCGTTGTAGAAAGGCTTTTTGTTTGCAGCAGTCAATGTTCCTTCTGCAAGGCCGACGAAGTTTGTTACTGTCAGCGGCGTTTCCTTATAGAAAAGCTCAAGGAGAATATCTCCTTTTGATGTTTCAATAACGGCAAAAAGACCGTCCTGTCCTTTGATTTTATCCAATGTTTTACTCATAGGGGCGCATCCTCCAACACTTATTAATGCACACAAAAAAATTATAGCGATTGCAATTTTTTTCATCATTTCCTCCTAATGAATTATGGGAATCTCAAAAACCGAAATTTTCAGAGATTCCTTATTCCAATCCCTTTAGATTTTTTTCATCAATTCTGTCAAACACAGTCAGAAGCCATGAAAACATAGCCTCGGCACGTGCGGCAAAAGATTTTGTCATTTTGTTTTCAAGAAGTGAAACCGAAATAACATCAACTTTAATCAGTGTATACGTCAAATAATAATCGCCCAAATCATACAGAAGAATAGAAGTCATCATGTTTTCAGGCTTGATTATCTTTATACCTGCAAAAGACAGGGTATCATAATTTGTAATACGGATTAAAAGTTCGTTGTCTTTTTGAAAATAAGTGTATTGATACAGAAATTTTCCAAAAGTTGAGTCTTTCTGTTCAGAATAAATAACCTGGCCGTTCGGGTCTTCGTTTACCGGATCTTCAATGCGCTTACGCTCTTCAGGGTTATTTACTGCATAAGACTCTTCGTACAAAACACGCATTTTCTTTCTGGTATTTGAATAATATTCAACACCTTCAAGAGTAGAAAGGGCACGGACACTTTTTGTAATTTCATCCATGTCCTTTCCCACTTCTGTAGGAACAGCCTTTTTTGTAAGGTAAATACCCTCAAAATAAAAGACCGGCGTCTGGGTTTTTCCGCTTTCTTCCCAATAAGTGGCGGTTTTTTCTCCAAGCTGAGCTTTGTTAAGAAACAGCTTTGGAGTATATTCTTTCATGTATGCGCTGTACTCAATTTTTCCGTTCTTCAGCAATTCTTCTGCAACATCGTCTGCAAGAATGGAATTCAAGCTTGTCTGTGCATAAGCAAAACACTGAAACAGCACAAAACAAGCTAAACTAACAACAATATGCTTTTTCACTTTTAGCGAAGTCCTTTGTATATAACACGTACTTGTTTATATAAACCATCTCCCTCGCTTTTGGTTTCAACATCTGGAATATCATTCAAAGTTGTATGAATAAGTCTTCTCTCAAATGGATTCATCGGCTCTAAAAGAATGGAATTTCTCTGTGTGCGGACTTTGTCTGCTGTTGTATAAGCAAGGCGAACAAGCGATTCTTCGCGTCTGATACGGTAGTTTTCTGTATCAAGGATAACGCGGACATCTTCATGGCCGAGTCTGCCTGCATAAACATTAGAGAGCAGCTGCAGAGCATCAAGGTTTTTGCCTTTGCGTCCAATCAAAATTGATGAATGATCTGAAATAAGTCTGATACCAATTTTGTGGTCTTCTCTGAACATAACTTCAACAGTTACTTCATAACCCATTTTCTGAATCATTTCAGTAACAAATTCAATAAGCTTCTTTTCAAATTCATCTTTTGGAAGCGGGTCTGCAATCAATTTTGATTCTTTCGGAATTGAACCGTCAAATTCTGAATCACCTGTGCGGCTTGGTGAATCTACAGTATGTACACGGATTTTTACATAGCCTTTTTTGAAAATGCCGTTTTTCTGTGTTTCAAGAATTTCTACGTCAAACTGATCTCTTTCAAGTCCAAGATCATTGGCAGCTAATTCAATAGCCTCTTTTTCTGATTTTGCTTCGTATTCGTATGTCATTTCTTTGCTCCTTTCTTATTCTTATTTGAAGGGTTTACTAATTTCAACTCAGGTTTTGCTGATTCTTTCTGCTTTTCTTTAACAAGATTATTGAGAATTACCTGCTGAACAAGCTGCAGGAAGTTGCTCAATGTCCAGTAAAGAATAAGTCCAGACGGCGTATCATATATTACAAAGAAGAACAGCAACGGCATTGCATAGAACATATACTTCATAGAAGCATTCTGCTGCGGTGTCGGAGATGTATCCTGCATAATTTTAGTTGAAATAAACTGTGAGACAAGATAGATAATCGGCAGAATGTGCAAATCCTTGTTAAGGAAAGGAATAACCACACCGACATTATCTCCCATAGACAAATCCGAAATCCAGCCCGGAATGAACACAGCTCCGCGGAATTCAAAGTAATTGTTGAACAAATTGTACATAGCAATAAGAATCGGAAACTGAATAAGGATAGGCAGACAACCAGATGCCGGATTGTATCCTGTTTCTTTATAAAGCTTTGCCATTTCAGCGTTAAGCTTTTCAGGCTGATTTTTATATTTTTCCTGAAGTTCCTGCATTCTTGGCTGAACTTCCTGCATCTTAATGCCTGAAAGTGACTGCTTCTTTGAAAGCGGGAAAAGAACAATCTTCAAAAGAATAGTCATAAAGATAATTGCAACGCCCCAGTTTGGAATTATCTTATAAAACAATTCAAGAATTGTTTTCAAAATAATTTCAAGCCAGCCCCAAAGGCCAGAGCTTTCCATGCTTTCATTAAAGCGTTTGCCTGCAAGACCAAAATTGTTATCAGCAGCATTATTATAAATCTTCAAAGATGATTCTGTTCTTGGTCCCATGTAAACATACAGGGTATCCTGAGATTTCTGCGAAGTAACAGGGGTTCTTGTCAGATAAACCTGAGAGTTTGCATATTCAGGGTTAGAATCATAAAGAGAAGAAAAATTCAATTTCTGAAAAGCATCATTTACAGGTGAAACAATAGCTGTGAAATATTTGCCGCCGACGCCTGCCCATGTGAAAGACTTTACAAAGTCTTTTGTCTGTCCTAAAGCTACAGCCTGCTTTTTCTTTTTGTCGCCTGAATAAGACATGAAAGTTCGTGTTTCATATCTGTTTTTCTTCTGGTCATAATGAGGACCCATCTGCGGTGCTGTACAAATTGTGTAGCCTGCATTATTAAAATTCATGCCGTAAAAGTTTTCATCGCCATCAATAATTATATCAAGCTTAAAAACATATTCATCAGGGCAGAATGTATATTGTTTGATTAATGTAAAATCGCTTGTTGTGCCGTCAGCATTTTTTATTGACATTTTCTTATAAAAGCCCAACGAATTTTCGTTTATCTGCTTTACATTGAATATTTCGTCAATAGGGCTGTTCAAATTATCACCAAATAAAACGCTGAAACCGCGTTTCTTCTCAGTAATATTGTCAGCCATCTGAACAAAGTCGCTGCCATCTTTGTGATCTAACAGCTTATAAGAAATCAAGTCGCCGCCGCGGTTTGTAAACTTAGCTTCAACAAGATTTGTCTTTATAACAAACGTCTGCTCTTCAAGTGTTTCCTGTTCTTCTGAAACAATCAAAGACGTAGCAGATGATATTTCACTGTTAACAGCATTCTGGCTGTTAACCTGCTCATCCTGCACTGATGCAACTTCTTCCACTGTTTGAACCGGCTGTTCAACAGGCGGAAAAAATTTGTATTGAACAAAAAAAGTTGCCACAATTACAAGACATGACAAAACAACAGCAATAATTGTATTTTTTTCCATTAAAAAAATT
>CAMJMF010000210.1 GCA_946406925.1 uncultured Spirochaetales bacterium
GCAGGTCTTTTGGTTTTTACCGGCTTGTGCACATTAAGATGGAGCATTTATCTTGCCTGTTCAGTTTTTCCTTTTGTTACAGTTGTATTTGCAGAAAGAATTGCAAAGCACTTTTTGACAACAGACACCTCAGCTTTGCTGGGCTTTAAAATTGCCGCTATTTTTGTAGTTGCCGCTCTGGCAGTTGCAATTGAATATGTTCTTATTGGAATGTTCTCAGATTATTTCTTAGCTAAAAAAGCCTGGAATTCCAAGAAAAACGAAAAAGACGATATTCCGTTAAACGCTTTCTCAAAAGAAACAAGCAAGACTGTCTCAGAAAAAGTTGAAGAACCTGAAGCAGAAACAGAAGCAGAACCTGAAATTGAAACTCTGGCATTTGAAACAACAAGCATTCTGAACGGTTCAGAAGCTGAAAAATTAGAGGCAGATAAAGAAGAACCTGCAGCAGAATCAAGCCAAGAAAAGGCAGAACAGACTGAAAAATCAGAGCAGCCGGCTGATAAAGAAAACGTAACATTCATAATTCCGCAGTATGTTCCTTATGGCGAGCAGATTGCCAAAAAAGGTTCAGTCTGGAAGAATTACAGCAAAATCGGTGATTACATAAGAAAAACCCCGAACAAAGACGCTGTTATAGATAGAGATTTAGAAAACACTGAAGAAAAAATCGAAGAAGAGGCAAAAGAAGAGCTCGACAAGAAAAATGACGAAAAGCAGATTCTTCCAATTCAGAGCGAAGAAGAGCCGGTTTTTGTTAATTTTAAAAGAATACTTGTAGATGCGCCTATTATTCCAGATGACAATGCCGAAGCGGCAAAACCAGAAGAATTTTCAAGCGAAGAATCGCCGATTGAAGCTTTGCACAAATCTTTGCAGGCAAAGGCTCTTCAGAAAGAGGCAGAAAAGATAGCAGAAACTGAAATCGAGGATATTTCAGAAGATAATGAAATAGATTCTGTGAATAAGGTTAATTCAAATATTGCGGCAAATTCTTATATTGACCAGATTCCTGAAGTAGAAATTGAAGAAGATTTTACAAGCCGCGACGAAGCAGCTTTTTTGGAAAATCCTTTTGATGAAATACCGGAAAGTTGTGCAGAAAAAATTGACACAGAATCTTATTTTACTGAACCGGTAGAACCAGCACAGGTACCGGCTGAAGAAGTTGCAGAGGTTGCTGAAGTTGCAGAACCAGATGTTGTAGAAGAAGCTGTTTTTGAAGAACCTCAGATTAATGAAATAAAACCTGACCCAGCCCCTGTAGTTGAAGACACAATTGAAGAATTAGAGACTGTAGTTGACGACTCTGCTGAAGATACAGATGTGTATGAAGAAATAATTGAAGAGCCGGATGTTCCAGAAGTTGATGAAATTCTTGATGTTGATGAAGTAATTTCAGAACCAATTGAAACTCCTGAGCTTAATATTCCTTCTTTTGATGATGATTACAGCGACAGCTTAGACTACGACGAAAAAGATTCATATGCAGAAAATACTTTGGAAGAGCCTGAAGCAGAACCGGCTGATTTTTTACAGAACAACAGCTTTTCTTCTTTGACAAGCGAAGAAACAGAAGAGCCTGAAACTTTTGAAGAACCGGAGATTTCTCCTGAAGAACGCTTTGAATATGATCTTGCACAAAAGGCAGTTCCTGTTGCAGCACCAAAACCTTTAAAAGCCTATAAAATTCCAACAGAAGGTTTGTTAGACACATACCCTGACGGTCAGTACTGGATTATTGACGAAGAAACAGAGCGCGCAGGTGAAATTCTCAAAGAGACACTCTCTGAATTCAAGATTGAGGCAGATGTAACTGCTATCCGCAAAGGCCCGGTTATCACAATGTTTGAGATTCTGCCGGCACCTGGTGTTAAACTGAATAAGATTGTCGGACTTCAGGACAATATCGCTCTCCGTCTTGCAGCATCAAGTGTGCGCATTGTAGCCCCAATTCCGGGCAAACACGCAGTCGGTATTGAAGTGCCGAATAAACAGCGCTCAATCGTCAGCTTCCGCGAGCTTATCGACAATGATTCGCCGCTTTTTGACAAGATGGAAGTTCCGGTTGTTTTGGGTAAAGACATTACTGGAGAAGCCAAATTATTGGATTTGGCTGCCACACCTCATCTTTTGATTGCAGGTTCAACAGGTTCTGGTAAATCAGTCTGCGTAAACACAATGATTCTTTCGATTTTGTACAAGCGCACACCACAGCAGGTCAAAATGATTTTGATTGACCCGAAAGTTGTTGAGCTTAAGTTGTACAATGACATTCCGCATTTGCTTACGCCTGTAATTACTGAGCCGAAAAAAGCTTTTCAGGCTTTGCAGTATTGTCTTTGCGAGATGGAACGCCGTTACGCGCTGCTTGACAGAATGGGTGTACGCGACATAAAGAGCTACAACCGCCGTATTCAGGAACGCAATCTGGCAAATGAAAAGCTTCCATATATAGTTGTTGTTATCGATGAATTTGCCGACCTTATGGCGACAACCGGCAAAGAGCTTGAATCAACTATTGCCCGTCTTGCTGCAATGAGCCGCGCTGTAGGCATTCATCTTGTGCTTGCAACACAGCGTCCGTCAATTGATGTAATTACCGGCTTGATTAAGGCAAACATTCCTACAAGAATTGCGTTCATGGTTGCATCAAAGATGGACAGCCGTATCATTATTGATCAGGTTGGTGCTGAAAAGCTTCTCGGTAAAGGCGATATGCTTTATGCTTCGGCTGTAGATCCGTTCCCTGTTCGTATTCAGGGTACGTTCGTTTCAGACAACGAAGTTGAGAATGTTGTTGAATACGTAAAGAAATACGGTCCGCCTGAATATATAGACGAAGAAATCTTTTTTGATGAAGAAGAGGAAGAGCCGGAGCCGTCATTGTTCTCTGACGGTGAAGACCCGCTTTATGAAAAGGCACTCGACATTGTTCTTCAGGCAGGCAAAGCTTCAGCTTCTTATATACAGCGCCGTCTTAAGATAGGCTATAACAGAGCAGCCCGCCTTGTTGAAGAAATGGAAGCCCGCGGTATTGTAGGCCCTGCAAACGGTTCTAAGCCCCGCGACGTAATCCACGTTCCTTCAAGAGCGGAATAAATGTTTCAGGTTTGCACTGGGGTTTATCCTCGATTTTGGAATTATCTAGCGAAACGATCCAGTTAGCATCAAGTTGCGAACTGGTAACGAATATACATAAATATCATAGCCCGGGTTTTATCCGGGCTATTTTTTTGTAAAATCGTTTAGAAAATCCGCAAGAACACACAAAAAAAGCTATTTTATTATTGATATATAGGGTAACAACTTCAAAGGAGTTATCCTAAGATGAAAAATACAACAAGTTTTAAGCCTTTCGATAAGCTTGTCTGCTCTGATAATTTTATGTTTGCAAAAATAATGGAAGATGCAGATCTATGTAAGAAAGTGCTTGAAGTGCTTTTAAACATTGAAATCGGTGAGCTTTCATATCCAGAAACTGAAAAGGCCATACAGTCCACGCCTGGTGCAAGAGCCATACGGCTTGATGTACACACCTGCGACGGTATGCATGAATTTGACATTGAAATTCAAACCACACTCTATAAAGACTTGCGTAAAAGAAGTCGTTACTACCAGAGTCTTATGGATGTGGATTATCTTTTAAAAGGGCATCGCTATTCTAAATTGAAAGAAAATATAGTAATTTTCATCTGTCTAAGAGATCTTTTTAAGAAAGACTTACCGGTTTATACCTTTGAAAATATCTGTAGGGAGAATAATTCCATTAAATTAGAGGACAAAACACTTAAAGTATTTTATAATTGCAGCAGATGGAATAAGGCAGAAACTGAAGGGCAGAGACAGCTTCTAAAATTTCTGTTTACAAACAGGGCAGAAAACGACCTCTGCAGAAAGCTTGAAGAAAAGGAGAAGAAGATAAAGATGACAGCACGTGCACAAAAAGAATATATGGACTACTGCATATTAAGAGATTCTCTAGAACGGAAAGGCTACAAGCATGGCAAAAAAGAAGGTCGCACTGAAGCCAATCTTGAAACTGCGCGCAATCTTCTTATGGAAAATGTACCCGAAGATATGATAGCGCGCTGCACAGGTCTGCCGCTCGAAAAAGTGCGTGAACTTGCTGAAGAGCTTAAATCTTTTCGCAACAGCCCAATCTACGAATGAAGTCTATTCGGCGAAAAGTGCCGGTTTCGCTTCGCAAAACCGGCAGCAAATGTACACTGTCACCTGTCAATTGCGAAGCGTGAAACGCTGAAGCAATCTGCTATGTGTATAAGATTTTCTCTCAAATTAGTTGTAACCCGCATGTAAAACTTTGCGAAAAACAGCCGTTTTGTGCGTAAACTCACTAAGTTTTAGTGCGTTAACGCACATATGGTTTTTAAAAAGCTGTGGTACAATTGCTGACATATG